>DAOSWS010000004.1:134897-158339 GCA_035593605.1 Thermoanaerobaculia bacterium
GACGGCCTGACGCCATTTTTCGAGCGCCGCATCGTCTTTCCCTACTGGAGCCGTGGCCGGGTGGTGTTCATGATCGGCCGCAAGACGCCGTGGACCCCGGACGTGGGCTGGGAGCAAGGGAAATACAAGAAACTGCCGGTTCACGACGAGCACCAGCGGCCTTACGTCGCCGACTTCATCAACAACGCGCTGCTGTTCAACGAGGACTGCCTGCTGGCCAGGCCCGGCAAGGTGATCATCACCGAGGGGGTGACCGATTGTCTGGCGCTGATGCAACTGGGCCTGCCCACCGTATCTCCGGTCACCGTCCGCATCCGGGCCGCCGATTGGGAGCGCCTGATCCCCAAGCTGCGCGGCGTCGAAACCGTCTACATCTGCCAGGACAACGAACTCTCCCAGGCCGGTCTCAAGGGGGCGCTGCAAACCGCCCGCACCCTGGCCGAACACAAGATCGACACCCGCCTGGTGACGCTGCCCTTGTCGGAGACACAGCTCTCGGCCCGGCAGGAGCTGACCGAACGCTTCGGCCTGACGGCGAGCGTGGGGCCGAAGGAGCTGGCCAAGCTATTGGCAGGACGCCCCGCCGAGGAAATCCAAGCGGCCGAGGCGCTTCTCGCCACCGCCAAGATCGACGTCAACGATTACATTGCCGCCGGGCATACCCGGGAGGATTTCGAACGCCTGCTCGCCGAAGCCAGCACGCCCATCGAGTTCGGCGTGCGCTCGCTGCCCGAGGGCGCTGAAGAGGAAGAACGCAACCGCCTGCTCGAACCGATCCTGGGGGAGATTTCCGAGCAGTCGCCGCTGGAACAGGCCCGCCTGCTGAAGCTGGTGCAGGAGCGCATCGGCGGTGGCGTCTCCATGGCCACCCTGAAAGAGCAGATCCGCGCCATCCAGAAGGACCGCAAGGTCGAGTTCCGCAACGAAAAGAAGAAGGCCAAGCGGATGTCCGGCGCGATGCCCGGATCGTGCCGCGCCCGGGTCGACGAGGTGCTGATCGACACGGAACTGGAGAACGGCGCTCCCGACTACACCCTGGCCGCCGAGGCTGCCTACGACTGGTTCACCTCCAACGGTGCCCAGTTCTTTCACACCCTGCAGGGCGAGCCGTTCATGTATTTCGACAACGCCATCTACTGGATGGATTCACCGGACCGGGGCCGCAAGCGCCATTACGCGGCCATGCTCTACAAGCACACGGGCATGGTGCCGACCTCCAACGGCGGACGGACATTTTTCGAGGTACTGCCCAGCCTGGCGATGATCCGTGGCCAGGTGCGCGACCATTTTTCCTGGCTGCACACCGATGTGGCTTCCTACACCGTCTATTTCAACCTGAACAATCCGGAGCACGAGATCGCCAAGATCACCCCGGACGAGATTCAGATCATGAAGAACGGCGGCAACGAGGACGGCATCATCCTGGACGGCTCGCGCAAGATGAAGCCGCTGAAATTCCTGCCCGACGCCGACCTCGAAGAGGCGGACCGGCTCCTGGTCGATCTGCTGGTGGGCAACATGACCTGCCCGCAGGGGGATCGCTTTCTCATCCTTTCCTGGCTCTCCTGTTTCCTGCTGATCGACTTCGCCGGGACACGGCCCATGACCCGATTCGAGGGCTCGGCCGGATCGGGAAAGACCACCGCCAGCAAGATCACGTCGACGCTGCTTTACGGCGAGCCCCAGCACAAGAAGGCCACCGACGCGGCGAACTACACCGATGGCTCGCAGAACCCGCTCATCGTCCTCGACAACATCGAGGTCAAGCAGATGACCGAGGATCTGACCACCTTCATGCTGACCAGCATCACCGGCATCGCCAAGGAGAAACGCAAGAGCGGCACCGACAGCGAGACCATCACCGAGCGGACCAAATGCCTGCTGAACACCACCGGCATCGAGCCGCTGTGCGGAGAGCTTTCGGAGATCCTGTCGAGGTCCTTCGTCATCAACTTCGACCTCGCCAACCAGGCCAGCGACTGCTTTCTGGAGTCGGAGGTCATCTCCGCCATCCAGCAGAACCGGGATCTGATCATTTCGGCCATCATGAAGCGAACCAGCCATGTGTTGGCGATGATCCGGGACGGAGCCCAGAAACAGGTCATGCGCCTGCTGCACCGAACCATGCCGACCCATGGCAAACGCCGGTGCAACGATTATCTGAGCCTGATGTACCTGATGATGCTGGCCGGGTCCGAGGAACACGAGGTGACCACCGGACTCGAGGATCTGAGCCCGCTGTTCATCGAGCAGATCCATTCCATCAACGACACCAGCCAGGAGATGGCGCGGGAGTCGAACCCCATCGCAACGGCGCTGGCGTCGCTCTTCCACGCTTATCAGAACGCGGTGGAGCTGGACGAGAAGGCCCGCTACGGCGAGGACGACCGGGCAAACCATGTGGTGGGGTTCATCGAACGCTACCAGGTGAGGTTCGAGAACGAGAACACCATGGAACCAGTGTCAGCGGGACGGTTGCTCGCGGCGCTGCGCAGGGTCGGCCGGGAATTCAACCTCGAGTTCGAATACAAGAAGCCCGCTCAGCTCGGTCGGCGCATCAGCAACGACCTGGACGTCATCCGGGACGCCGGGTTCGACATCGACCGGCAGCGCAACGCCCACACCAAGAACTTCGAGTACCGGATCTGCCACAAGAGCAGGTAAATGGAATTTTTTTGCCCAAACTGGATGATATGACGACACTGAACTTTATCAAAATCAAAGGCAAAACTTGACGCCATCATCCTGTGATGCTAAGTTAGAAGTAAATTTATATGGAGGTATACCCTTGAGAATCTAACGGAAACGAGCCTTCACGAAATTTTCGTGTTCCCATTTTGGATCGTTAAATTATCCAAAAAATGGCGTTCTGTTTCCGTAGATCTTGGGTGGCTTCAGCGTTTATGATTTGAATGCCACGTTTAAGACGTGGCATTTTTTATTTTAGCTGATTCCATGGGAATGGGACGTCCAGTATGTTTTGTTACAGCATGCTTGGAGGTCAACAATGTCAATATCTTTTCAAAACGTTACCTTTTCTTATGATAGTGCAATATCCTCATTGCTTGAGGATATCACAGTTCATCTTGCGGAAGGATGGACAGGAATCGTAGGGCCAAACGGTGCAGGGAAAACGACTTTTCTGCAACTTGCGGCAGGACATCTACAGGTACAGCAAGGGACTATCAAACGGTCCGGACATATAGTTTTCTGCCCGCAGCGCACTGACGATGTTCCGGCACAGCTATCACTTTTGATTTCTACGGTTGAAGCAGAGGCATGCGTACTGCGTGGAAAGCTAAGGATTGGCGATGATTGGGTAAGTCGCTGGCAGACACTAAGTCATGGCGAGCGTAAGCGTGCTCAAATTGCTGTCGCTCTCTGGCAACAACCGGATGTCCTTCTTCTTGATGAACCGACCAATCATATTGATATTACGGCCCGTGAGCTGCTTATAGAAGCGCTTACATCATTTCGTGGTATTGGTCTGCTGGTTAGCCATGACCGAGATTTGCTTGACCTTCTTTGCCAGCAATGTATTTTTCTCGACCCCCCTCAAGCCATAATACAACCTGGCAATTATACGAAAGCTGCCGCAGATGTTAAACGGGAAGAATCAAGTTTGCAGGATAGACGTCATAGTTTGCAACAAAACCTGGAACGATTAAAGGACGAGTCGAAACGTCGCTGCGCTAAAGCCTCACGCGCCAACAAAAAGAAATCGAAACGTCATTTGGCACGTGGTGACAGCGATGGGCGTGCCAAAATCGACCTGGCTCGTGTTTCAGGACAGGATGGTCATGCCGGGCGTCTTGCTAAGCAATTAAAAGGTCGTATAAAGCATGGGCAGGAACAAATTTCTGAGATAAAAATCAAGAAACGCTATGCAACTCATTTCTGGATCGATGGTTCCGTCTCTCCACGTCGAATCCTCTTTACTATTCCTGCTGACATAATCGCTCTCGATGAATCAAGAAAATTGCATATACCAGAGATTTCAATGCTACGTGACGATCGTATTGCTATTACTGGAGCAAATGGAATGGGAAAGACAACTTTTATTCGACATATTCTTAACCACATAGATATTCCTAATGAGCATTTGGTATATTTACCGCAAGAGATTGACATGATGAAAACCCGAAAAATCATGGCAGATGTAAATCACCTTTCCCATGAACAACTTGGTAAAATCATGACAGTGGTGAGTGCTCTTGGGTCACGCCCTGAACGACTGTTACATAACCTTGATATCAGCCCAGGTGAATTGCGCAAGGTGCTATTGGCGCTTGGAATTATTCGTCAGCCGCATTTAATTGTTATGGATGAACCGACAAATCATCTCGATCTTCCAGCAATCGAGTGCTTAGAGAATGCCCTGAGAGATTGCCCCTGTGGCCTGTTGCTGATCAGCCATGATTTGCATTTCCTCCAACAGGTCACTAGTAAACGGTGGCACCTGGGTCAACATGAAACGAACGTTATGATTTCTATAGATAATCGAAAGACAACGGATTGAGTATTCGCAGCTCCGGTTTTGCGGTGGTGCGGTGATCACCGCTGTCTCTTGCGGTGGATGACCACCGCACGCCAAACCCTTGCCAGACAAGGCGTTCATGGCCTTTGCGGTGGATGCGGTGGTAAATCCAGAGGTCTCACCCCCCTATGGGCTGAAATATTTTTTTGACTCACCAACCCGACATCCGACGCCAGGCAAATTCCGGCCCAGCGCGAGAGACATTCCCCAAATACCACCGCAACCACCGCACTCTATCTTCTCTTTCTTCATAACTATCTAAAAACAAATAACAAACAAAGAACCACCCCCTGCGGTGGGACGAGAAAACCTTCCACCGCACGACCACCGCAGCCACCGCACGTATCCACCGCAGCAGATGGTCTCCGACGGTTTCAGGGCAGCTCCGGTAAATAACGGGAAAAGCGATTAACCCGTATTTCTGGAGCCTGAAACCATGAGCCTTCTAAAAACCATGATCAAGCACACCGCCGGAGGGCAGGAAGCCTCGGCCGGATGTGAACCCCCATCATTACCACCGCAACAACCGCAGCCCGCCATCTATGTCTCCACCGGGCTCGATGTTCACGAGGTCGAGGACGCCCGCGACTGGCCTGAAGACCGGGAGATCGACGGCACGCTGTGTCGCCGCCTGTCGCCTGAATACTTTGCCTGGCTACGTTCCCGCATGCTCACGGCCCAAGCCGCGCACAAGGCCGGAAAGCTCCCCGAGGATGCCTGGAACACGCTGCGGAAGCGATTCAACGCCCTGCAGGCGCTGGCCATCCGGGAGTTCGGCAAGGAACTCCTGCAGGAGGTCCTGCACTCTTTTTCCCCGAAGAACTATCGGCCACCCGCGCTTCGTCCCGAGGCCCAGGAGAAACCTGTCGAAGTTGACACAAAGGACTGGATTTATCCCGGCAACCAAGCTTGGAAATGTAAGCAGCCGGTGACTTCCCAGGCTGTCGCCAAGGTCGACGCCATCCGTGAGGAGGCCATGGCCAAGGGCTGGTCCGAGGCACGCCTCTATCAGAACCAGGGCCGCTTCCGGTTTCCCTGCGGCGAGGACTACGGCCTGGTCTGCTTCGTCGATGGCGATCAGGAGATTGGCGAGGTCACCGAGCGTTCTATCGAAATTATCCACGGGCCGAAGTCCGGGCGTCCCAGCACGCTGCGGTTCTACAACCCGGACGTGCCGCAGCCGTGGATGAAGAAAGTGGAGGATTGAGCCGTGAAGAAAAAGAAACGCTACGCCAACGCCAAGGATGTCCTGCCCGAGGAACTCTTCGAGCAGATCCAGAAGCACTACACCGGAATTCTCTGGGTCCCGGCACCGAGCCGCTTTTACCAGGAGCGCCGCGACCTGGTGCTTGCCCTTCATCTGCAGGGGATCAGCAGCCAGGAGATCTCCAACCTCGCCGGAGTGACCACCCGCCGGGTCAACCAGATCATCGCCGCCGAACGAAAACAGGATCGGGACCGACAGTTTAGCGCCGCTTCCGGTAAGTAACCCCTGAACCGGCGGGAGCGCGTTTGGAGGCTAAATCGGCCTCCCGCCCCGCATCCCGGCTTGGGAAAACAATATTCGGCAGGATTTCCACGTGGCACTGAACAAACCGGACAAAGAGACGCTGGACCGCTGGCACCGCAACGAGGGCAAGACCGAACCGCCCCGGCGCGGGCCTGGTGCGCCCGAGGGCAACCAGAACCGGCTGCGTCACGGCATCTTCGCCGACCGTTGCCTGACGCCGGAAGAGAAGGTCATGTTCGACGCGATCATCGACCGCCTCAACCAGGACTTCGAGTTCAACAAGTCCAGCGACTTCCTGCAGGTGGAGCTGGTGGGCGTCTACTCGGTGAAGCTGGTCCGCGCCCAGATCGAGGGGAACACGGATGCAGCCGAAAAGCTCGACCGGATGATCCGCTGCCACATGAAGGATCTCAAGACCACCAAGATCGCCCGCGAGGGTGAGGAGCCGAAAGGCCCGCAGACCTCTCCGGCGGAATGGGCGGCGGCGCTGCTCGAGAAGGTGGCCGAGGCCGCCAACGCCCCGGCCGCGAAACCCTCCGGCCGCAAGAAACGCGGAAAGAATTGCGGATAACACCATGGAGGGCTTTTCCGATGACCCCGGCACACGGCGACTTGCGGCAGACAGCTTCACCAGGAATTGCGGATAAGACGTGTTCCTTGCACTTTCGGAATCGGCATTCTCCGGCGGCCGATCATCATTTCCACTCCTCGATTTCTTCCTGCAGCTCTCGATATCTGTTTGGCATGTGTGCGTATAAGCCGAGCCGCATAAGCCAAGTAGATATAGGCATGTTCACGCCGGGGCTCTCTCACACAACCCAAGTAAATATTGGCATGTCGAGCCCCAGGCAGAACCGGCCAAGCCCCGCACACAGCCATTCTTTCGGCGGCGGCCCTCGCACAAGCCAAGCAGATATTGCCATGTGTGTACCGCGCCCGGAGCGCACAAGCCAAGCAGTTATAGCGATGTGCGGCCGACAGACAGAAAAGGAGAAATTCCGGTCAATCGATATTTCCCGCTCCGCCCGGGAGGCAGCGGGCCATCGTCATGATCATTCATCATCGGCGGATGTGTTCTTCTGCGGGCACTGTCATTCACTGTCTTCGACACTGTCTCGCCCAACGAAAACAGGAGCAGCCGAGGCCGCTCCCATCGTCGGGTCCGGAAGGATCAGAGGCGTTCGAGGGCTTCCTCGAGCTGGCCGTCCACGAGGTGGGTGTAGATCTGGGTGGTGGACACGTCCCGATGCCCCAAGGCCCGCTGCACCACGAGCAGGTCATTGGTCGCGCCGTAGAGGTGGGTGGCGAAGGTATGCCGCAGCCCGTGCGGCGTCAGTTCCTTTTCGATCCCGGCCTTCCGCAGCCAGTGGGCGAGCCGGTTGGCAATCTGCCGCTGGCAGAGTCTGCCGTCCCGGTTCGACAGGAACAGGGCTTCCATTTCCGGGCGGCCATGTCGACGGCGCTCGGCCAGGTAACGGCGAAGCAATGTGCGGAGGTCGGTCTTGATGAACTTGACCTGCGGCACATTCCCCTTGGCCCGCACCCGCAGATGTTTGGCGTCGAGGTCGATGTCATCCATGTCGAGCGCGGCCAGCTCGCCAAGCCTGATCCCGGTGCCCAGCAGCACCTCGATCATGGCGCGGTCGCGCAGCGCGGAGAAGTCGGTCCGTCCCTTGAGTTCCTTGAGCAGTCGTTGCTTTTCGGCGGCGGTCAGGAACACCGGCAGCTTTCTCGGCAGCCGATGCATGCGGATGTACCGGGCCGGATTGTCATCGACCACGCCCGCTTCGACGGCCCAGGCGAAAAAGGCCCGCACCGCCGCCTTCATTCGATGGAGCGACGCCGCCGAGCGTGGGCCGCGCTCACTCTCGGTCACCGCCCCGGCGGAGAACACCTGGTCGAGGAGACCGGCCGTGACCGCCCGACAGACGATACCCGGGGCCAGCTCATCGGCAACGCGGGCCACCAGGGCGAGGTCCCGGCGGTATGCGGCTATGGTCGCGGGGGAGCGCCCTTCGGCCGACAGGCGGGCACAGAACGCCTCAGTCGCGGCCGTCAGCTCGAGGTCAGCCGTTCGGTTGCTCATTGCTGGACTCCTTCACCCGGCTGTGGCCCATGGGTGTGCTCTTGGGCAGCGGCAGCTCCTCGATGCGCCCCGATTCCCTGGCCCAGACCATCATCATGCGGAACACCCGGACGGTCTTGGCGACGGTGCGTTCAGCCCGCTCCTTGCCGTCGGGGAGTTTGAGCAGCAGGTCGGACTTGTAGAACTTGCCGACCTGGGGAAGCCGGATCTCGGCGAGCTGGCGATCCGCGCCGAAGAAGGCCTCCACCACGTCGAGGTCCTTCCGGTAGGTGTAGAGGGTCCGCTCTTTCTTTCCGGATTCCCGCAGGTGGCCGATGAAAGCCTCGGCGGCTTGATGCACGGTGCATTCGGTCATGTCGATGTCTCCTTTGTCGGTGGCCCGGTGTGTTCAGGACAGGAACTCGTCCAGCTCCCGCAGCAGTTCCTCGACGTGGCCGAGGGAGCCGACGCTCGCCCAGGTGATGTCCGGCTGCTTCGCGTCCGCTTCGAGCTTGCCGCGAATGCCCTCGATCAGCCGGGCGATGTTCTCCTGCTTTTCTCGGTACGCCTTGAGTGCCTGCTGGCGGTTTCTGTCGTAGGTCATGGCCTGTCTCCGGTTCCGTTTTTCGTGGATGCGGGACCATCCCGCGTCACATCCAATGACGCTTCTATTTCGTTGGAAATCAAGTGTTTGCAGAGATCTTTCTGCATGTGCCCCAAACCCATAACCCAAAGGAGATCAACATGTTGAAGAAGACCCTCGAATGGACCATCCCACTGGCCCTGGCCGGAATCATGACCGGCTGCGCCACTTACCGGCCACCGGCCCAGATCCAGTCGGCGGTGGCCACCGTCAACCGCCACACGCCCGAGTACGTGACCGAGGCCAACAAGGCGCTGCGCGAGGTCGGCCACCCGGACGCCGAGCGCCTGACCGGAGTCGGTCTGCGCCTGCAGACCGCCGTGGACGCCCTTGACCAGTGGGCCAACGGCTCGAACCAGGAGGCAGGCCAATGAAAGAGATCCTTCAGGAAAACAGCGATGCCGTCCGCCAGGCCGGTGAGGCCCTGGTCGAAATCGGCACCGAACTGGCGGCGGGACGGATCGAGAACGCCCTCGGCCGTCTGGAAGCGGCCCAGCAGCAGTACCGGGCCTGGGCGGAGTTGGACCAGGCCATCATCGACATTCAGGAAGCTGTCCACGACAGGAAGAACACTCTGGCCGTGCAGCAGATCCTGACGGAACTGGTGGGCACCATCCTCGGCAGCGCCTTGAGGACGGGAATGCACTGATGGCGGTAACCGACAAGGAGCGCAAACTTGCGGCGACCCTGAGCGATCCCGTGTTGTGGGGGCAAGCCTACCTCTACAACCGGGATGGCTCAGGCCGCGACTACTGGCCGCACCAGGTGGAGGACCTGCGCTGCCCGGCCAAGAACATCATCCACCTCGACGGCCGGGACGTGGGCAAGTCCATCGTGCTCTCGACCGACGCGCTCCATTACGCCTTCACCACCCGAGGCGGCCAGGGCCTCATCGCGGCTCCGCACCAGGGGCACCTCGATACCATCATCGAGGAGATCGAGTTCCAGCTCGACACCAACCCGGATCTGATGAACAGCATTGCCCTGACCAAGTACGGCAAGCCCAAGATCCACCGCAAACCCTACTTCCGGCTGGAGTTCACCAACGGTTCGGTGCTCTATTTCCGCCCGGCCGGGGCCTATGGCGACGCCTTCCGGTCCCTGCACGTGGGCCGCGTCTGGGTCGATGAAGGAGCCTGGCTGACCGAACGGGCCTGGAAGGCGCTGCGCCAGTGCCTCAAGGCCGGGGGGACGCTACGCATCTACTCCACGCCCAACGGCCTGCGCGACACCACCTATTACCGGCTCACCTCGTCGGATCAGTTCCATGTGTTCCGCTGGCCGTCCTGGCTCAATCCTCTGTGGACCGAGGATCGCGAGGCCGAACTGCTGGAGTTCTACGGCGGCCGCGACAGCTCCGGCTGGCAGCACGAGGTGGCCGGTGAACACGGCAAGCCCTCCTATGGGGCCTTCAATGTCGAGCAGTTCAACCTCTGTCGGCAGGATCTGCTGGAGTACCAGAAGATCGTCATCACCGATTCCGAGATGCGCGACTGCGACACCGAGGAAGCGGCCCACGACCGGCTGGAGATGCTGCTCAACCTCACGCCCCGCAGCGGGCAGTTCTGGGTCGGCGGCGACCTGGGCTACACCAACGACCCCACCGAGATCGTCGTATTCCAGGAGATGGAGATCGGCGAGCGGACGCTGCTGAAGATGATCCTGCGCGTGCATCTCGAACACGTTTCCTATCCGCACATCGCCCAGATCATCGCGCTGCTGGAGCGTTACTACACCCCGGCGGGCATCGGCGTGGACAACGGCGGCAACGGTCTGGCCGTGGTTCAGGAGCTGCTCACCCTGGACAAGTACAAGGGGCTGGAGCTGGAAGGCAGGCTCAAGGGATACGACTTCGGCGGCATGACCCGGCTGGCGGTGCGGGACGGCAAGGAAATCAAGAAGCGGACCAAGGAGCTGATGACCAGCCTCATCAACGGGGCTCTGCAGCGCAAGCAGCTCATTTTCCCCTCGGACGACCTGGAGGTGGAAGACCAGTTCACCACCCACACCTACACCCTGCGGGACGGCAAGATCATCTATTCCAAGGGCAACGACCACATCATCGACGCGGTGCGCTGCGCCATGCTGATCCGGGAAGAAGGCAACCTCGACCCGGTCGGCGAAGAGGTGGTCTCGCTCAAGCCCGTGCTCACCAATCCGGTCTTCATCTGACCGCATCCTCCGACGCTTTCCACCCCGCTCCGGTAAGTAACCGGCATCGAGCCGGGTTCGGCCCACACGGGCCGGATGTGCGGCTGTCATGGCCGAAACTACCGAGAGGATCACGTGGAAAGCACCGCCCATCAGGACGAACAACCCGAAAGCCTGGACACCACCGGCTTTGTCATCGCGCCGCTGGCAGCAGCGGCCGCGCTCGACTCGGCCGCCTTCGCCAAGGTGAACGCCGCCGAAGCGATTCCGGCCACCTGGGAAGAACGCGCCCGCAAGGCCTGGGAATACTACGTCGAGGAGCCGCTGGTGAAGAACTGCGTCAACTCCTGGCGCACCTTCGCCGTGGGCGACGAGATCAAGATCACCAGCGATGACGAGAACCTCAAGGAGCAGGCCCTGGAGGCCGCCTGGCGGCTGAACATCTCGCAGTTCATCAAGGACATGGTTCTTCAGCTCCTGGTGAAAGGCGACGCCATCGGCTTCAAGCGCTTCACCAAGTCCGGCCAGGACATCGAGGAGCTGGTCTGCGTCAACCCGGTTTCGGTCAAGGTCAAATACGCCCAGGGCGAGCTGATCGAGGCCCGGCAATTTCCCGAGGACACCCCCGGCGGCGGGGAATCCATCCCGCTGCCCGTCGAGCAGGTGGTCCACCTCAAATGGGACGCACCGGCCTTCTCGCCCCGGGGCAACTCCCTCGTGCTTCCCGCCTTTCAAGCCATCGAACTGCTGCGCGATTACCGCCGGGCCGAACAGGCCATCGCCAAGCGCTGGGCCACGCCCTTCCGCCTGCTCAAGGTGGGCGGCGCGTTCGGCCAGAAGATGGTGATGCCGGACCAGCGGATGCTCGAACAGGTTCGCGACATGGTCAACAAGATGGACATGAAAAGCGGCCTGGTGGTCCCGTTCTACGTCAATGTCGAAACCCACGGCACCGACGGCCAGGTCCTCAACGTCGAGGACAAGGTCAAGGAGGTGAAGGAAGACATCGTGGTGGCCCTGGGTCTGTCACGCTCGCTGGTGACCGGCGACGGTCCGAATTTCGCCACCGCCTCGGTGAGCATGCAGAAGATGATGGTCATGATCCGCGAGATCAAACAGGCCGCTCGCAAGCTCCTCGACTGGGTGTTCGACGACTGGATGGAGCTGAACGGCCACGGCGACAAGAGCATCCAGTTCATCTTCAACGACCTCGACCCCAGCGACGCGGTCGATTTCAAGAAGCTCCTCATCGAACTCTACGACCGCAAACTCATCAGCCGCTCCAGCCTTCAGCTCAAGATGGACCTGGACCCGGACATCGAGGCCGCCAACCGCGAGACCGAACGTAAACAGATCGACCTGATGGACGAGAAACAGGTGAAGCCGGTGGTGGATATGGTCGTCTCCGGCATCCTCAGCGTGCCTCGCGCCCGGAAGATGCTCGGGATTCCGGCCGAGGACGATGAACCCACGGCGGAGGCGGCATTGGTCTGGTCGGGCGACCTGGAGTCCACCGGCGATGCGGCCGTGTGCGACGAGTGCAGCCACTTCATTGCTGACACCAACCACTGCCGGGTCCACAACAGCGAGCGCACTTTCGACGCCCCGGCCTGTCGTTTCATCGACCGCCGGGAGCCCCGCTGATGCCGTCGGACCTCAAGCAGCGCATCCAGGCGGCCACCCTGAAAAGCCTGACGGCCCGCAACCGCTACAACGACCAGGTCACGGCCCAGCTCACCCAGGCGCTGAAACAGGCCGAAGACGAGGTCGCCCGCGCCATCCTCCAGTACCGCTCCCTCGGCTCCCTGCCGGACAACAAGCTCGCCGCCCTCAAGGGGCTGGAAAAGCTCCAGCTCGAACTCGACGACACCATGAAACGGCTCAAGCGGGAGCAGACCCTGGTCTTTCGCAAGACGACCAAGGACTCCTTCAAGCTCGGCATCCAGCAGGGAATCGGAGAGCTCGCCGACGCGGCGCTGCCGTTCTACGCCGACCTCAAGCCCGAAGGCATCGACAAGCTGGCCACCAAGGTGTTCACCATCGTCGACACCAACGCCCTCGACTTCATGGCGCAGTACAACCTCACACTCGCCGGTGACGTCCACCGCGAACTCGCAGACGGCATCAAGCGCACCATCCTGAACGGCGTCGCCACGGGCAAGGGAGCCGACGACATCGTCCGGGACATGGGCAAGGTGATCATCGACAAGGACTCCTTTCGCCAGGCCGGAAGCCGGGTGTTCAGCAAGGCGCAGTACCGCATGGAGATGATCGCCCGCACCGAGGTACTCCGCGCCCACAACATGGGCAGGCTCAAGTTCCACGAGCGGGTCGGCATCCAGAAACTGGAATGGCTGGCCATGGAAGACGAGCGCATGTGCCCGGTCTGCGGCGGCCTGGACGGCAAGACCTTTCCCATCGACAAGTTCCCCCAGCAACCCGCGCATCCGCACTGCCGCTGCACCAACATCGTGGCGTGGCCGATGACCGTCTGCGGCAGCGAGATGGCCGCCAAGGCCGCCGCCCAGGCATCGCAGGGGGACGCCTGCATTCTCCCGCCCCATGTGCTGGAAGGCATGGCCGACGCCCAGGCCAAGGAGAACGCCAAGCTCAAGAGCGCCTTTGAAAACGGCGACATCGCCGACCTCGGTTCGCTGACGGTCAAACAGCTCCAGACCCTGGCGAAACAAAACGGCGTGGCCATTGCCCGGACCAAGGCCGATTTCATCAAGCTGCTCGATCTGGCCGAACCGGGGATCGATCACGGCGACCTGGCCGGAGCGGCGCTCAGCGCCAAGCTCAAGGAACACAAGATCGGCCTGCTGCGGACCAAGGAAGAACTGGTCGAGTTGCTCGGACTGAAGCAGGCGGAACTCAAACAGGCCAAGCTGCTCGCCGCCCAGATGGCGAAGATCCCTCCCGCCGAGGGGCTGGAGGGCATGACCGCCCAGCAGCTCAAGGAGATGGCGAAGGAGAACGGCATCTCCCTCAACATGACCAAACAGGAGACCATCGAGCTGCTGGACAAGCTGGAGCCCGGCGTGGATCACAGCGGCCTGATGGGCAAGGAACTCGCGGCGGCCAAACAGAAGCACGGCATCGGCATCCTCAAGAACAAACAGCAGCTCGTCGAGGCGCTGCAGAAGAAGGCCGGTGCCGACATGGCCGAGTCGGTCAAGAAAAAGGCAGTCGACGAGGCCAAACAAAAGTTGATCCTGAAACAGAAAACGGCCCTCGAAGACGCCGCCAAGGCCGTGGTCGTTCCCGACACGCCGACCGGCTACAAGGATTTCCTCGACGCGATTGCCAAGGCGGAACAGGCGGTTTCCGGCGGCACCGATCTGCCCCAGGAGCTGCTCGCGGCCCACAGCAAGGAAATCGCCCTCAAGAAACAGCTCTTCCAGGATCAGGTCGGCAAACTGAAATCGGCGGAGCTCAAGACGCTCGCCAAGGAGACCAAGGTTCAGTATTGGCAGTGGGCCAACAAAGACGAGCTGACCACGCTCTTCACCGAGACCGACCCGGCGAAAATCAAGGCGGTTCAGGCCAGCATCGACACCAAGCACGCGGCCTGGGCCGAAAAGCATGGAGGTAAGAAGAAAACCGCTCCTGCCAAGCCCGCAACGCCGAAACCAGCTCCACAGCCGAGCCCGGTCCAGCCGCCCAAGCCCAAGATCGTCAAGAAAGGCGCTGAGTTCGCCACATTCGATACCGCATGGCAACAGAAAGGTCTGCCGTCAAAATTCAAGAAAACCGGCAAGGCCGCTGTCGGCGGCGCACACGAAAAGGAGTTCTGGACCGACGAAAACGGCGACAAATGGCTGTTCAAGCCCATTGGCCGCAAGGACGATGAGTTCATCGCCTTCGGAGAGGAAGCCGCCTACAAGATCGGCCGCCTGATCGACCCCCATTCCATCGAGGTGCGCACCATCCAGTTGAACGGCCGCACCGGCTCCATCCAGAAATGGCGCACCGATCTGCGGGACGACTTCGATTTTCGCAACATCCTGCCCCAGGATCTGACCACCATCGAACTGGAGCAGATCCAGCGCGAGCATGTGGTCGACTGGCTGATCGCCAACCACGACGGACATTCCAAGCAGTTCATCCGTGCCCGGGACGGTCGCGTCTACGGCATCGACAAAGGCCAGGCCTTCAAGTTTCTGGGCCAGGACAAGCTCTCGCTCGACTATCACCCCAACGGCGTCTGCGGCGAGGAAGAGCCGTTTTACAACAAGGTCTTCCGGGCGGCCAAGGAAGGGAAGGTACGGGTCGATCCGAACGCGACCCTGCGCTACATCCAGGAAGTCGAAAAGATCGCCGACGAGGATTACCTCGATCTGCTGCGGCCCTACGCCGAGGGACGGTTTTCCAAGGACCCGGCCGGGCTGCGGCATTTCTACGATCTGGCCCTGGAGCGGAAACACAATCTCCGGCGTGACTTCGAGGGCTATTACGCCGATGTGCTGGGGGATCGGGGCTTCCGTTTCGACAAGCTGAGTGCCGCCACCGGCAAGAAAAAGCTGCTCTCCTCCGCCGAAGAGACCCTGGTCGAGGAGGCCCGCAAGCTCGGCTGGCAGGGCAAGACGCTGCCCTTCGACAGCGGCGACGTGGAGGACCAGAACGCGCTGATCTTCACCGAGAGCTTCAAGGGGAAGAAGCGCACCGTGGTCAAGATGAAGATCCGGCCGGACACCGACCGCCGCATCGACGAGGTGCTGCGCAGGTATGTGCAGACGGCGGCCGGGGAAAAGGGACAACCGCTGGTCGAAGACAGCTTCTTTCCGACGATTCTGGACGCCGTCAAAAACGTCAACTTCCACGTGGGCGACGGCAAGTACAACCGGACCAAGATCGACAAGGCCCTGCGCCTGCGCAAGAAACTGGAGACCCTGCAAAAGAGCGCCGACCCCAAGGTCAAGGAGATGGCGGACCACTATCTGAAATGGGTCAAGGAGATCGAAGAGTCCGTCGACTGGGACCGGGCCACCAACGGCGTATTCGAGCAGTATCTGCCCAAGCTCGACGCGCAGAAACCCAAGGAGAAACCGCCGTTCAAGGTGGAACGCGGCAAGGTGACCCACACCAAGCGCAGGATCGGTTCCGGCACCATCACCGTCGAGGCCGACGACATCGACAACCGGACGCTGTTCAATCACAACTCCCGCATGCAGGACGGACACCAGTACACCGTCACCTTCGAGGACGGCACCCGGGTCCGCTATCGCCCCTGGTCGGACACCAACCTCTATGCCCAGCGCGGCGAGCTGGAAATGATCCTGGACGGCGACGCTACCCCCGGACGGGTCGAGGCGATGCTGGAAAAGCTCGAACAGCTCGGCATCGACACCCGGGTGGCCACGGCGGAAAACGCCGAGCAGATGTATCTCGAAAAGCTCGCCTACATCCGCAAGACCGACAAGAGCGCCGACTACAAACGACTGCAGAAATCCCTCGACGACCGCAACGCCACCACCACCGAGCGGGTCCAGGCTCTGCGCGGCTATTGGCAAAAGGAACTGGGCGTTCAGGACATCACCCAGCTTTCCGGATACAACCCGCTGGGCGAATACCAGGCGGGTTTTCTGGACCGCGACGCCAAGGGCGGATACCGGCACCAGTTCCGGTTCGACATCACCGAGGAGGACCTGGAAAAACAGATGAAGGGCTATTCGCTGGTCCACGATCTGACCAACGGTGAGAGCATGTCCGGCTTCATCGACTTGATCATGGAGAACAACGGAGCCATGGTCAGCACGGTCGAGAAGATGCGCATGGGCGTGGCTCCGGGCGGAATGTCCCCGGTGGCCGACATGCAGACCGGCGGCGCGAGCTATTTCTTCACCCGAATCAAGAAGCAACCGGCCAGCGACGCCTCACCGGCCCTCTACTTCAAGAAACAGATGCTGCGGCGCATGGACGCCATCAGCTATGACCATGACGCCTACGGCAAGGTGATCGACGACTACGTGCAGCGCAACCGGGGAGCCAGCATCGACGATTGGAAGCGGTTCTCGCAGCGCCATGGCAACGAGACCATCTTCAAATACTCGGTGACGCTGCTGGACAACATCGAGTTCATCGTGGCCAGAAGCGACAACGAACGCCGGGAGATCATCCAGAGTTTCACCCGGCGTGGCATCAAGAAACTGCCCGACGGGCGCAAGGTGGAGGACATCGTCCATACCCCGCAAAGCTGGAGCAAACGCAAACAATGACCATGAAGGACTTTATCGAACAGGAGAAACGGCGGCTGCAGGAATCGCTGCACTGGTTCAACAGCCGGGGCAGCCGCATGACGGTCAGAGAATCCGGGGATCTCTTTCTGGATACCCTGGTGGACAGCTTCACCGTCACCCGGATCGCACCCCATTTCGACGCCGCTGGCAACCATCTGCGCACCGATTTCTGGCTGTTGTGGAAGGCGCTCGGTTACGACGAGGGCTTCCAGCACGCCCACACCATCAAGGTGGTGGATGTCCGGGTCGAAGACACCCTGACAGCCGAACATGACGGTAAGAAGGCCGAAGGGTGGCTGATTGTCGATCTGACCGACGACCTGGGCCGCATTCACCATGTCGAAATGATCGAGCCGGTCTCGGAGCCCGAACTCGCGGCGGACTGGCAACGCTGGATCGCCTACCGCCAGAAAAACGCCGAGAGATTCCGCCGGATCGACGCCCAGCTTCTGGTCGAGCATCTCCGGATCGCGGAGGACTGGTCATGAAACTGCGCTATATGATCGACTCGATAATCGCCGACCGGCAAGCCACCGCCCCGGAATACGTGCCCGTGGGCGTCTGGGTTCAGGGGCCGGGTCCCGGTCTGGATGTGGAGATGTACTACCTCGACCGGGGACCGAACGGGCTTGCCGACCGCAAGGACGAAGCCGCCTGGGTGGTCAACCGTCTGGTCGAGGCCGGGACCACCTCGCTTCCGGCGGATTTTCTCGAATACCACCGGCTGTCCCGCTCCCCCTACGACGGGGTCTTTTCCGAGATCACCGAGAGCGACGAATACCCCTCCCTCGACGCCTGCGGCAAGGCCGTTCTGGCCCGGCTGAACCCCGCCCGCTGAAATTCGCCGTCACCCTCCGACACATCGCCGACGCTTCCGGTAAGTAACCGCTGAACGCTCCCCGCAGGTCGCGGAGAGCACAGCAAACTGACCGGAGACGTTGATGGAACTGTTCGCCACAGACCTGGAAAGGCTGGCGTTTCTACTGGAGGCCGATGCGGCGCTGACTCTCGATCCCGACACGCTCGGGACCGAGGCCGCCGAACAGTCCGCTCCTGAAGAGCTCCCTCCCGAGAAGCGCCCCAAGTACATCACCAACTACATCGGCAGTAAGCAGAAGCTCGTCGACTGGATCTGGAAGCATACCCCGGAAGGCGCTGGCACGGTGCTGGATGCCTTTTCGGGGTCTGCGGTCGTGGCCTACATGTACAAGACCAAGGGCCTCCAGGTCATCGCCAACGACCGGCTCCGCTACTGCCACCACGCCGCCAAGGCGATCATCGAGAACAACTCGGTTCGCCTGAGCGAGGACGAGATCGAGGCGCTCCTGGCCGACAACGCCAAGGCGGGCAGCTTCGTTCAGGACAACTTCAAGGGCATCTTCTTCGCCAAGGGCGTCCATGCGCTGATCGACACCATCCGCGCCAACTGCGACAAGCTCTCCGGCTTCAAGAAAGACATCGCCCTGTTCGGCCTCGGCAAAACCTGCATGAGCGGCAAGGGTGGCTTCGGCCACTTCTCGTCGTCCACCGATTATGGCCGCCGCCAGGACACCCCCGACGAGTTCAAGGATCGCCTGCGCAAGAACCTGCAGCGCATCAACGCCCTGGTCTTCGACAACGACAAGGAGAACAAGGCATACCGGCAGGACATCAACGACCTGCTGCCGAAAGCCAAGGCGGATCTGGCCTACTTCGATCCGCCCTACGCCACCGAGTTTTCGACCACCAACTACGAGCGGGCCTACCACTTCGTGGAGGGGCTCATGACCTATTGGGAAGGGCTCGAAATCAAGGCCGACACCAAGGTCAAGTATTACGAGACCGACCACAAGACCGTCACCAAGGCCAACGCCAGCGAGTTCTTCCAGACCTTTCTCGGCAACGCCAAGCACATCCCGCACTGGCTGATCTCCTACCGCGATCACGCCTATCCCAACGAGCAGGAGATGAAGCGGATCATCGGCTCCTTCGGCAAGCAGAGCCGGATGAAGTCCAAGGATCACCACTACGCCATCACCTCCAAGCACGGCGAGGCTTCCAACGCCAAGGAGCGTCTGTTCGTCTGCGCTCCCGGGGCCAAGGCCAGCGCCGAGCGGGAGGAGAAACCCGTTCCGATGGCCGCCGCCGCGAACTTCCACACCAGCATCCCCGTGGACATCCGGCTGGGCGAAGGCGAACGCCTCGCGACCGAGGCCATGGATGTCGGCTCGGCGGGCGACCCCCAATTCAGCTTCGTGCTCTGCCGCACCGGCACCAACAAGAACGGCGATCACTTCACCGCCGAGGAGTTGTCCGGTCGGCATATGACGGCCGTGAACAAGAAGGTCGATCTGCAGCATTCGCAGGAGTTCAACGACATCGTGGGTGGCATCGTCGCCGCCGACTACCTGGAGGACGACAACGGCGGCCGCGTGGAATGCGTCGGCGAGCTGTACGTCCACGACACCCCGGCCGCCCGGCTGGCCTACAAGCTGATGAAGCGCGGGATCATCTCCCAGGTCTCCATGGAGTGCGACTACCAGGAGGGCGAATGCTCGGTCTGCCACAAGCGCTTCCAGAACAAGGCCGACTACTGCACCCACCTGCGCAAATTCAAGGGCCGTGATTTCAACGGCCAACCCGTTTTCGAGATTCTGCACGGCGTCACTTTCACCGGACTGGGACTGCTCGACCGCAAAGGCGCGGACGAGAACGCCAGGATTCTGCAGGTGGCGTCCCTTCAGAGCCAGCCCGACCAATCCCAACCCGAAGGAGATTCCACGATGGAAGACAAAACCAAACCTACCGATGACCAGGCCGTCGAAGCGGCCAAGAAGAAACCGGCCCAGCAGGAAGGCGATCCTGCCCGCGTTTCCGACCTGGAAAAGGAAAACCGGCAGCTCAAGGCCCAGGTCGCCGAGCTGCAGAAACGCGTCCAGGAACTGGAAGCCGAACAAAAGGCGGCCGCCTGCCGCTCCCGCGCCAAGAAGCTGCTCACCCGTCTGGAGAAGCAGGGGCTCTCCTTCGCTTCCGAGGAGGACCGGGAAGCCGAGCTGAAACGCCTGGCCGAACTGTCCGACGAAGCCTTCGCCGCCACCGAAGCCGCTTACGAGCGCCTGCCCAAATCGGCCAAGGCGGACAAGGACAAGGAAGAGAAACCCGCCGACAGCGACCAGGGCGGCAAGCCCGCCGCCAAGGCATCGACGGAAACCCCGCTGCGCAGCGACGCCGGTGTCCGGCCCCACGATGTGGACGACCGCAAGGTGTCGCTCGAGGACCGTCTGCGCGACGGGTTCATGGCCGCTTACCGCAACCGTGTCGGCGAGGACTCTCCCGAACACTCGCAAATCAACGCATAAGGAGGAAACACCATGTCATTCATCAATCCGTGTCACCGCAGCCTCGCCTATGGCGACGGCCACATCCAGGGCGACGGCCAGCTCGGCCAGGTGGTCCGCGTGGTCGGCGACGACCTGTTCGCCGTCAACACCGATCCCACCAAGCGCTCCTTCGGCATCCTGATCAAGGATTACGCCGGTGGCGAAATGCCCGGCATCTACTGCGATGGCGGCGTTTACGAGACCGACGCCTTCGAAGGAACCGTCGTCGCCGGAGACGACCTGAAAGTGTCAGCGGGCGGTCGCCTGACCAACGGCGTCGCGGCCGGGGAGCACGTCGTCGCCCACGCCATTTCCGTACAGAGCGGCGTCCTCAAATTCCGCCTGCTCGTCTAACCCAAGGAGCCAACGCACATGAAAACCAATCAGTTGAAGATCCATTCCCAGGAATACATGGAAACCATGGCGCGGCTCATGAGCGAGGCTCTCGAGTCGCCCGAAGGCATGCGGGCGCTTGCCGCCGCCATTGCCGCGCCCATCGAACAGGAGATCAAGCGCAAGGAGATCTCCTCGCTGCTGCTCACCAAGCACACGTTGCCCAAGGGCGAGCGTCCGGTCTACCAGAAGAAACCGACCGTCAAGGCCCACTGGATCAGCAAGGACGGCGACGCCCAGGAGCAGGAGGTGGGCAAGGACGAGGTCGAGTTCCCCACCAACCGCATCCACTCCAATCCGATGGTGGACGTTTCCGTCCTCAAGAACGGCAACATCGGCACGCTGATGGACATCCAGACCAGCGCCGCTGACGCCATCCGCAAGGAGATGGATCGCCGCACCATCTCGGTGCTCTCCTCGGCCATCCCGGCGGCCAACACCATCGAGGTTACCGGCGATTTGCTCACCGAGGAGGCGCTGAACGAGGCCATCTCGATCATCGAGGACCTGGAGCTGTCGGTGAAGTACATCGTCATGCGCGGCCGCCGGTTCAACGACATGCGCGGCTGGAACCTCGATCCCCAGACCAAGCTCGAGCTGCGCCAGAAGGGTGTCATCAAGAACTACGGCACCGGCGGCATTCTGCTGACCGCCTCCATGCCGCTGGACGAGATCATCATCGTCCCGGATGAAGAGGTCGGAAAGATGCCGGTGCGCGAAAACCTGAAGACGGAGTCCATCGATCAGAAGACCCGCTTCAAGACCGGCTGGCTGGTGTGGTCCGAGATCGGCCAGGGCATTACCCGCCCCGACATCATGGCCAAGGTCAAACTGGTTCCGTAATCCGGGAGGTGACGTGAGATGAATCGAATCAAGAACATCCGTCCCGGCGTTCTGGTGATCCCCGACGCCGGGCTGAAACTCAAGCCCGGCCAGGTGGTCGAGGTGGAACGCCTCACCAAGCAGATCCAGGCGGCGCTCAAGAATGGCCGCCTGGCCATGGCCGACAAACCGAAGCAGGAACCGCTCGCCCCTCCAGAGCCAGACCAGGACGCGGAACCGGTGGACCTGAGCAAGCTCTCCGCCACCGACGCCATCTCCAGGGTCAACGAGGAAGCCAATCCGGAGACCCTCAAAGGCTACATGGACACCGAGAAACGCCGCACGGTGATCGACGCGCTCAAGAGCCGTCTGGAGGGTCTGCAAGGTGCTGCTGAGTGACCTGATCGCCGACCTGCGGCTCGACCTGTCCGATCCGGGCGCATCTCTCTTCGAGGACCAGACTCTGGAGAGATGCGTCCGGAAGGCCGTTTTCCGGGTCGGCCGTGACCTCGACCAATCGCTGACGATCACGGCCGGAGAGATCACCCCCGATCCCACCGGCGAGGTCCGCGAGCTCCTGGTGATCATGGCGCATATCCACGCCTGCCAGGTCATGCGCTCGGCCACCGCCAACGCCTTCTCCTTTTCCAGCGGCGACAAGCGGGTGGACAAAACCGGCCAGCCCGGCCACTGGGCCAAGCTCGAGGCCGATCTGCTCGCCGACTACCGGCAGCGGCTCACCGAGCTGCGTCCGGCCACCCAGCTCGATCAGGAAGCCTACATCCTGACTCCGAGCGGACTCACGCCGGTCATCTACGAACAAGGGATAGACCTCGATGTTGTTGAATGACCGGGAACGCGCCGAAGCCGTGGCCGACGTCGCCCGGCTGATCCTCTCCTCGGGCCAGACCGCACGCGTCCTGCGCGTGGTTC
Source organism: Thermoanaerobaculia bacterium (assembly GCA_035593605.1). Taxonomy (NCBI): domain Bacteria; kingdom Pseudomonadati; phylum Acidobacteriota; class Thermoanaerobaculia; species Thermoanaerobaculia bacterium. Next base: position 157,550 of record DAOSWS010000004.1, read on the forward strand.
CCGGCGAGCGGCTCTACGGCACCGACGATGCCGAATACGCGGAAATCTCTGTCATCCCCCTCGAACTGAACGAAACCCCGCCGGAGGAGCTGAGCGGCAAGATCGACGCGCTCGCCTGCGTCCTTCCGGATGCCGACGTCCGGGGTGAAGACCGCCTGGCCGCAGACCGGGAAACCTATCGCATACAGAGTGTGGAAGAAGAACACTTCTTCGGCACCGTCACCCACAAGAACCTGCAACTGGTGAAGCTCAATGGGCGTTAGGCGGACCGGTGACTGGGACAAGGCCCGCGCCAAGCTGACCACCGGCATGGGGCCGCGCCTGGCCACGGCCCTGCGTCAGGCCACGATCCGCAACGCCCTTTTTCTGGTGCGCGAGATTCAGCGGGGGATTCGCTCCCAGGCCCCGGGCGGACAGGCCTTCGTGAAACTCGCCGCAAGCACCATCGAGCGCAAAGGCTCCAGCAAGGCGCTCATCGACACCGGCTTTCTCGTCAACGCCATCACCCAGAAGATCATGGCCGACAAGGCGTTCGTCGGCCTGCTGCGCGGCACCGTCAACAAGGACGGGGAAGACATGGTGAACATCGGTGCCGTCATGGAGTACGGGGCCACCATCAAACATCCGAACGGCGCGACCATCATCATCCCCGCCAGACCCTTTCTGCATCCGGTGATGGAGAAGTACCGCGAACAGATCCTCCAGAACTATCGCGAGGCGATCCGCTCCGCGCTTTGAGCCTCCGACACATCGCCAGCGCTTCCGGTAAGTAACCAGGCAGAAAACGGAG
>DAOSWS010000005.1 GCA_035593605.1 Thermoanaerobaculia bacterium
TGAAATTCTAATTTATTCACCTTGGACGTCTGGTCACTGCGGAGGGATTTTCACCATTGGGTAGGCTCGACTCCCGCCCAGCCTCCCTCTCGCCGCCGTCGCGGGGTGAACCTGTTTTCTTACACTCCATGCTGCTGCGTCGATCCATATGCGCAAAACTGCTGTGTCAAACTCAATCAAAAATCCTCGACGTAACTCAGGCTACGCCTCCGGTATTTTTCAATCGTTTTCCTTGCATTTTCACGTATCTTCACCGCCTCGCTACGCATAGAATATAAGAAAAACAGGTTTGATTACTCGGGTTACGCTCCGGTCAAATCCTCCGCCCGAGCCATACTTTTTCAAATAACAGATAATAATATACTTACAGGTTCAAGTCCCGGAAGGGTCAGGAGTTTGTTCTCTCTCGTTTTTGGACGGGAGGGCAGGCTCTCAGATAAATCACTCCACGTAATCTTTCAAATTCGTCGTCTTCCTTCCTGACCTGAGCGGATTGTGGTTGTTTTGTTTTGTCACAGCTCGTGTCACAGTAATGTCACAGCTCGGTGTCACAGCTTGTCATAGCTTGCCCGGTACATAATGACGAGTCGGATCCGTGGAAGCCACACCTACTTCTATGATAATTTCCTTCGCAAGCATTCCTCTCAGGTCCCGCTGAAGGCTGCGGCGGTTCACATCCGGGCAGAGGGATTCAAAATCCTGGATCGTCAATTTGCCGTGTTGGAGGAGATGCGCGAGAGCCCTGGCCTGTCGTTCGTTCAAACCATGTTTCTTCACAAGCACATCCCGACGGATGGCCTGTTCGCCCCGTTCCCGCACCTCGATCATCTGGGTTTCCAGGCCGGTAATAAAGTAGTCAAGCCAGACCGTCATGTCCATATTATGTTCGCGAACGCTCTGCAGGGCCGTGTAAAAGGCCTGACGGTCCCGATCATAGAATTCACTGATCGTGAAAAGTCGCTTGAAATCATATCCTGCCCGGTAGAGGCAGAGAGTGGAAAGAAGCCGGGAGGCGCGACCGTTGCCATCCAGAAATGGATGAACATGGACCAGCTGAAACTGGGCGACGCCGCTTACAAGCACCGGGTGGATATCGGGATTGCTATTCAGCCATCGGACCAGCTCGGTCATCATCAACGGCACATCAATGGCTGATGGGGGCGTGTAGATCACCTCGCCGGTAGAAGAATTAACAACGTAGTTCTGAACCTTGCGATATTGACCCGGTGCAGCACTTCCTCCGCGTACCCCTTCCACGAGTCGTCGGTGGATTTCACGGATCATCACTTCGGTTATGGGGTCTCTATACTCCAGGGCTTCCGAGATAAACTCAAAAGCTGAACGGTAATTCAGTAACTCCCTCGTGTCATCTGGATCGGCATTCGGGACTGTCTCCCCGTTCCAGAGCCGTTCGGCCTGGTCCAGTGTCAGCCGAGTTCCTTCAATATGGGTGGTGTGATGGGCTTCCAGGATAAGGGCCCGGGCACCCATTTCCTTTACCCAGTCCTCGGAAAGAAGCGCCGCTTCCAGGAATCCTCGTGCCCGTTCAATGCGAGTGATGGCGGAGGTCATCCGATGTGTGATGGTAAAGACAGGGGCGAAGGTGCTCATGTTACGTTCACCTCCTCAGTATGCCGGTCTCGCAGAATCACGGTTCGACTTTCATATGGGGGAGTTTTCCCTTCTTACTCTGTTCCCTGCAGAAAAGGGCGAACTGCCGGAGTGCAAGGGTTGAGGGTGCCGTCTTGCCGTTTTCCCACCGATTGACCGTGGCAAAGCTGACTCCCAGTGCATGAGCGAGCTGTGCCTGCGACATTTGCAATTGCTTCCGAACAGTTTTAACCCGCTTGATAAATTGGTCCTTTTGCTGTGCCATACCTCCCTATTATATAACATGTGTTATATGGGCGCAAGCTAACCTTAGAATATAGCTGCTGGAACATCTTCTGTGGATAGTGAAAATTAACCAAAAAGCTGAGGAATCTGAAGCTGACTGATCCAGTAAAGCACTCAGAATTGAGCGTTTGTATCCAGTGGCAGGACGCCTTGAGAATGCAGTAGTTTACGAAGCTCTGTTCCCAGATTGTCCCTCACGGGGAGCCAACATTTCATAAATAACTGATAATAATATATTTACGGAGTTCCAATCCCTGCGGGATTATCCGGACAAATTCGTAAACATCTGAAAATAAAGAGATAAAAAGTTCCGGTGTCCCGCCGGCCCCCCTGAAGCAACATTTGCGACACTTCCCGGGCCATCCTTGCGAATTCCCCACCGACGCCTGTGATGTATATCGAGATATCACTCCAGTCCATAATCTGAGAAGTTACTCTCGCATTATGATCGAATCTGTGTATAATGGATCCATGTATGTGGCTGTGATGGTAAGTAAAAGCGTGGATCATCCTTATTAACGGTAGAAAGTAAAGATACGAATCAGGTCCGATACCAGAAGGGGAGGGATCTGCATGAAGAGGGTGTTTCTCTTTTTCGTTCTGGTTTTCTTCTTTGGAGATGCGGTTGGACCTTTACAGGGTTTCATTATCCCTGCCCTGCGAGAGAAGACCGTTTCTGATCTGGAGAAAAAGGATTCAAATCCGGATCCTTCTCCCGCTCAAGCATTGAAAATACTTCTTGAAAAACAAAACAGACCATCCACAGAAAAAAATAAACCCATCGTAACTCTTTTCGATCCGCTTTCCGTGAAGGATAATGGGACCCTGAAAGCCAATCCTGACCTGATACTCTTTCGGGCCGGGGTCTTCGATCCAGTCGTAACAATACCATCAGAAATAGATTTCGGGCTGACCTGCAGGAGAGATGCTGGAACCGGGCCTTATCTCTATATCGCCCAGTTCAACAGGACCCCAGGGAAGAGCGATAAGGATCATCTGAACCAGATCGGAGCCGAAGTCCTGTACTACATTCCCAACAACGCCTATATCCTCCGGCTCAAGCCGGAGCAAATCCCAACTGTCGAGAAAATCTCTTCCATTCGAGCTCTTTTTAGACTCCCTAAATGGGCTAAAATTGACCCCCTGATTTGGACGACAATGAAAGATCCAGTCCAGATCGAGATCCTCACCGCTCCCGGCCGGGATGGAGTTCCGGTCCATCGATTCCTGCGTCACACTTTCCAGGATGCCGAATTCATGACAACGGACTATCACCATCAGCGGGGCTGTGTGGTCTGTTCCTTTTCCCATGACAGGCTTTACGAATTCCTGGATACCTGCTCCGATCTTGAAGATGTTCTCTCCATGATTCTCTATGAACCACCGGAACTTCAGAACGACCACTCTATATGGGTTGGCCAGAGCTACGACTGGGTGAACAACACCGATTATGATGTCTCAGCGACAATCTGGAACCAGGGAATCCTGGGTACCGGTCAGATTGTCTGCGTCGCAGACGGCGGCCTGGATACCGACATGTGCTTCTTTCGTTATAACGACTCCATCGAGAGCAAGACATTTCCGCAGTTTTTGAATCCCCCTGAAACCGGTCTCCTGCTTCCAGGTAACAAAGTGATTGCCTATTATGTTCAGCCGGGTGCCGATGAGTGGGATCTCTACTATTTTCATGGAACCCGCGTCTCCGGCTCTGCAGTAGGTGACAATTATCTGACTCTGTCGACGCCCACGTACCATGGCCATGACACAGGAGACGGAATGGCCCCCAACGCCCAGCTGGTGTTCCAGGATGTTACGAACAGCTCGGGTTTCATGGCAGGCCTGATGGGTGACCTGACCGACATGTTCAGCCAGGCTTACTCAGCCGGGGCGCGGATCCACAACGACAGTTGGGGGTTGAGGAGAAATGCCTACTATGCCGATGCCCTGGACATGGATGAGTTTATGTTCCGTCATGAGGATTTTCTCTTTGTCGTGGCCATGGGGAACGCCGGTGCGAATCCGGGAGACGGAACGATCAGCGTTCCCGCCACGGCTAAGAACGTGGTGAGTGTGGGGTCCACAACCAATGGGGGATTGGGCACTCTGGCGGATGATCTGATTAATTCCAGTCGAGGGCCGGTCTTTGATGGACGGCGCAAACCCGACTTGGTTGCCCCCGGTGAAATGATCGTGTCGGCTCTGGGAACCGAGAGCAATGTGGACGACAATTGTTCCACCTGGTCTCACACCGGCAGCTCCTACGCTGCCCCAACGGTCTCGGGTTTACTGGCGCTGATGAGGCAGTACTTCATGGATGGTTTCTACCCGACCGGATCACGAGCCGCGGAAAATGTACGAATACCCTCCGGGGCCCTGTTGAAGGCCTGCCTGATCAACGGTGCTGTTCCCCTGGGGGGTATCGACACATTGACGTCAGGTCCTGTTTCCACTATTCCCTCCAATGACCAGGGGTGGGGGAGGGTACACCTGGACAATGTTCTCTATTTCACGGGAGACTCCCGCCGACTTATGACCTGGGATGTTCGCAACGCCAACGGCCTGTCCACCGGTGAGCAGGTGGAGTACCGGGTGAATGTCACGTCGAGCACGGAGCCCCTCGAGATCCATCTCGTCTGGACCGACCCGGAATCGACGACCCTGGCTGCCGTGAACCTTGTGAACAACCTGGACCTGGAGGTGGTTGACCCGGGAGGAAGCACGACTTACCTGGGCAACGTCTTTTCGGGCGGTGCATCCACAACGGGCGGCTCAGCCGACTTCCTGAACCCTGTTGAAGGGGTCCTGGTCCCCAGTCCCACGACGGGCATGTGGACGCTCCGCGTCAAGGCCACAGCCGTTAATGGGACGGGAACGGCACCCTACAGCAACCGGCAGGGATACGCCCTTGTAGCGACCTTCGCCGACTGTGCCAGTACCATCTCCACGCCGACCGGGCTGAACGCGGTGGATACCGAAATTCTGGGGATCGACCTCAGCTGGAATTCCGTCGCGGGTGCCACCGGGTACCTGATCTACCGCGCCGACGGTTCCTCTCCGGATCCCGAGGAGTATACTCTCGTCGGATCTACAACCTTCACGAACTTTGAGGACACCTTAGTCCAGGGGGGCTACACCTACACGTATACAGTTCGTGCGGTTGATGGATGTACGGAGTCTGCGGCATCCGATACTGCTTCGGCGACATTCAGCGGTGCCTGTGCCCTGAGACCTGACTTCGCCGGCCTTCAAACGGTGATCAACAATACCGACACGGAAGACTGTGAGCTCCATCTCAGCTGGGACCCGGCTTCAAGCAACTGTCCCCAGGGACCTTCCGTTTCGTACAACATCTACCGCGGCACCACTCCCTACTTCATTCTGGGACCGGGAAACCTGCTCCAGCCCGGCTTCAGGGGAACGAGCTATACGGATAGGAGTGTCAACTCCCATGTGACCTACTATTACGTGGTCCGGGCCGAAGACTCCACGACGTCGAACGGCGGCCCGGCCAACGGCGGGAATGAAAGCTTCATGGATGTGGAACGACCCGGTACCGCCTGGTCGTCCTCGATGTCTCCCGGGACGTGGGCGGATGACGGGGGAGACACCGGAGCCAAAATGACCCTCAGCGGGGAATGGCACATCACCAACCTTCAAAACCATACGGGGGGAGGGCACTACAGTTACAGCGCCGCGCGTGACGGTCAACGCTATCCGCGCGGGGCGTGCGCCGCCATCACCACTCCACCTCTGGAGCTACAGCCCGATTCCAATCCCTTGCTTTCCTATTGGGTGAAGTACAACATTCATACGGGGTACGACGGTGTCGTTGTGGAAATCTCGATGGATGGAGGAAATACCTGGGTCACCGTGAATCCGAATGAGTTCTATCCAAGCAGCTTCTATAACACGCAGAACCCTCCAAGAAACGCCTGCGGATACCCGTCCGCACAGAAGTGTTTTTCCGGTCCCGCCGGTAATGCCGGCATGGTAGGATGGGCGAACTATACGCATAACCTGTCACCCTTCGCCGGGCAGACGGTGTTGATCCGGTGGAACCTGTCTTCCGATGATGTCGTTGAGTTCGAAGGGTTCTTTCTCGACGACATTGAAGTGACCTTTGCCAGCGTCAACGAGCCCTGTTATCGGCCCATCGGCAGCAGTCTGCCGCAGACCGGCCAGACCACCTGCTACAACGAAGCCGGGGCCCAGATCAGCTGTACCGGAACCGGCCAGGACGGAGAATTCCGGGCTGGAATTCCGTGGCCCGACCCACGGTTCACGGACAACGGGGACGGAACGGTTACGGATGAACTGACGGGTCTCATATGGCTGGCGGACTGTGGTTGTTTCAGCCCATCATCATGGCTGGATGCCCTGATTTCTATTGCGGCTCTCGCCAATAACCAGTGCGGTCTTTCCGACGGGTCCCAGGCCGGCGATTGGCGCCTCCCCAATGTCCTGGAGCTGGAGAGTTTATATAACTCCGGGGTGTTCAATTCCGCGAACTGGTTGAACACCCAGGGGTTCTCCTATGTTGTCGCAGGAAAGTCCGCGACTTCGACAGCACATCCCTATTCATCGGGATCTGATTTCACTGTTGATATGGCCTGGGGCTATGTGGATGCCGGAGGTGGGGGCCCATTGCTGCCTGTCAGGGGAATATCCTCACTCCCTGCGAGATTATGGCGTACCGGTGTGAAAGTGGTCACTGCTGAAGGAGACGACGGAGATCTTCGGGCTGGAGCGATCTGGCCCGATCCAAGGTTCACGGATAACGGCGACGGGACGGCCACCGATAACCTGACTGGCCTGATCTGGCTCAAAAATACAAACTGTGCCGGTACAGGCAGGACCTGGATCACCGGCTTTTCCGACGTGAACCAGCTCAACACCGACGGGACGATGAATGGGAACAACTGCCAGGACACGAGCAACGGGGGGAGCCATCAGACCGATTGGCGGGTGCCCAACCGCAAAGAAATCATCAGTCTTGTTGACTATTCACGCCTGGATGGATTACCCGAGAATCATCCCTTCATCAATCTTTGCAGTGATTACTGGACTTCCACCACCTTCAGGAGCCACCCGGATTGGGGTTGGTATTTCACAAGATCACTTTTCTTGACAATAACCGAGACCTCCAAAACGAGCTCCCTCTGCATCTGGCCGGTCCGGACAGGCTACAAGACGCTGACGATCTCGAAAACGGGAACGGGGAATGGGACCGTAACAAGCAATCCCCTGGGGATCGATTGCGGTGGAATTTGCAGCGGCTTCTATATGCAAGATGTGCAGGTTTCGCTCTCCGCCGAGGCGGAATCCGGTTCTGAGTTTATAGCGTGGGGTGGAGACTGTGACGCGAGCGGGCATGTCGTCGTCGATGGGGACAAGACCTGCACGGCCACGTTCAACGGCATCTGCACATTGACGGTGGACGTGACGCCCAACGGGACGACAACGGTGTGCGGGGGAGACTCCATCGTCTTCGCCGCGAATCTCACCGGCGGAACGGAATCCTTCACCTACCAGTGGACGGAAGACGGCGATGATATCCCCGGCGCGACAAACCCCACATACACGGCAAGCTATGTGACTGCACAATCCCATGATTACAACTGCAAGGTCTCCGATTCCTGGTGCTGTGTGGATATTATGGAAGATAACGATTCAACGGGTGAATGGGTCACGAAGCCAGGCAGTCCGTCCATCGCTGCCATCTCCGATGACGACGACTGTGCCCAGAGCGGCGTGACCATATCCTTTGTCGCAGGAGTGGACGCCTTATGCCACGATCTCGTCGTGGACGACGCGGTTGTGGCGACAGGGATCAACAGTCCCCATCAGCACGATCCCGGCGACACGGTCAGTCACACCTATGTCGTCCGGGCGGTAAACGGGGACTGCGAAGAGGACTCCGAGGCGCAGTTGTTCACAGACCAGGATAACTCCATCGGGGCCCCTGCCATTACAGGGATCACGGACAACGACGACTGCGCCCAGGACGGTGTGACGATCACCTTTACACCGGGCACCGGGGCGGACAGTCACGACCTCTGGGTGGATGGGAACGAGGTGGACACGGGGATCACCAGTCCTGTCGTCTTTGACCCCGGGGATACGTTGACCCACGTCTACATCGTCTGCGCCGTTAGCGCCTCCTGTACCGCCGACTCTACCGGCTACCCGTTCGCGGATGTCGATGACACACCTGTGCCTCCGGGCCCACCGATTGTGACGGACAGCTGCGGCGGTCTTATGGTCTCCTGGATGGCAACGCCGCCGGCGATCAGCTACAACGTTTACCGAAGGACAAACGGGTGCGGACCCAACAACTGGGGGAACGTCGCCACAGGGCTGACCGGAACTTCGTGGGAGGACACGGGAGTATCTTTGGGAACCGAATACGGGTACTACATCGAAGCATTCAATGACTGCGGAACGGTGACGGACGGCCGCTTTGCATGCGGAGAAGCTTTCAATACCATCGCGTGGCCCGGGGTCCCTTCGATCACTTCCGTGAACGACGCGCTTCCGGGATCCCGTACCGGCCTGTTGATTTCTTTCCTGGGCGGGAGCGGCGCGCAGAGTCACGATCTCTGGATGGACGGCCATGAGGTGGCCACAGGAATTACCAGTCCGTACCTGTACAACCCGGGGAACTGCAGTGTCCACTCCTTTGTCGTTCGCGCGATGGACGGAATCTGTACTACCAGCTCGGCTCCTCAAATCGGTCAGGATGACGGATGCGAAAGCGGTACGCCTCCGCCCATGGGGGATGGAGGGACGGCATCGGGAAATCCCATGACGATGGAAAAGGATGGGGATTTTATTACCTATAGCTATGACAGTACGACTTGCTATTCCAACGCAGCCGTTATGCTGTATGGCGCTCTGGGTACGTTTACTGCATATACCGGGACGGCGGACTGCGACGGTGACGGCACCTTTGATGCCGGTTCGCTGGGAAATGTCTGGTTTAACCTTGTGTGGGTGAACATGGCCAACACGGCGGGCCATCCCGGGTACGACGGGGACGGTCTGGCGCGAGGCCTGGAGGCAGCGGGAGTCGGGTGTGGAATCCTGGGTGATGATCCCGGCGACGGAGTCTGCGACTGAAGAATCGTTCTTTCGTTTGACATTAGAAAAAGAGCCGGATTTTGGAGAGCGACAGTTACGACTTCATGTTGACAAACTGGAGGGGGATTTCCAGGTTTTTCTCCTTCAGCATGTGAATGACGGCCTGGAGGTCATCGATTTTTTTCCCCGAAACCCGGACCTGCTGATCCTGCATTTTCACCTGTACCTTCAACTTCATGTCCTTGATGAGCTTTACAATCAGACGGGACGTGTCGGTGTCGATGCCTTCGATCAGGTTGACGTCCATTTTGAACTGCGCTTTGGCCGCAGGCTTGATCTCCTGAAAGCTGAGAACCTTCGGATCGATGGATCTCTTGACAATATTGCCGATCAGCTCTTCCTTGAGCGCCCGCATCTTCATCTCGTCTTCAGTCAGAATCGTAATCAGATGATCCTTCTTGTTGAGGTTGATTTCCGATTTGGAGTTCCGGAAGTCATACCGGGTCGTGATCATGCGGCGGGTCTGATTGACGGCGTTGTCGACTTCCTGCAAATCCAGCTTATTTACGATGTCAAATTCAGGCATGGTGCCTCCATGATTAAAAGATTGCTGATAGCCCTATTGTATCGCAATTGAAAAGGGTGACTGGAAACGGAGCGTTCTGCTCGTGGTACACTACGATAGCATTGAACGATCTTTCACAAGGGAGGAAGGTATGAAAAAGATTTGGATCATTGTATTGTTCGTTGTTATTGCAGTCTTCGGGTCTCTCTTTGCGGAAGGAACCTATACCTATGACGACTTCGAATCGAGCGAAATCTGCGCTTCCTGTCATGAATCGATTTACAGACAGTATGACCGATCCATGATGAGCCAGACCTTCACCCACATCTGGGATGAAGTGGAATACTATGAGCTGGCCCTTCCCCACGCACGAAAGCTCCCGAAGGTGGCGGAGGTCGAAGCGGGCTGCAACGGCTGTCATGCGCCGGTTGCCTTTCTGACCGGAGATATCCCCCCGAAAAAACCGGCTGAGGAAAGCCGCGCCAACGATTCGCTCTCCTGTGACCTGTGCCACACGATCACGGGATTCAAAGGCGAAGTTCCCTTTAACTTTAACTTTGTTGTGGAACCCGGCGAAACCAAGTATGGAACCCGCAAGGGAGGGGAGAGCACCTACCACGAAATCGCAGTCACTCCCTTCCTTCACACGGCGGAGTTCTGCGGAACCTGCCACAATGAAAAAGATCCTTACGGGATCTGGGTGAAATCAACTCACCTGGAATGGAAGGAGAGTCCTCAGGGGAAGGCCGGCGTGCTTTGCCAGGACTGTCACATGACGCCTGCCAGGAGTGCTTCGGTCACAGCCGGTGCTGTATACGACGACGTCCGACAGCATCTCTTCCATGGGGCGCACGATACGGGAAAACTCGAGGGAGCCGCGGAAATTCTTCTCTACGCCGATGCGAAAAAGGTGAAACCGGGGAAAACCCTCACCCTGGAAGCGTTCGTTCTGAATGCCAAAGCCGGGCACAGTATTCCAAGCGGTTCTGCGGAGGAGCGGCTCGTATGGCTTCACGTAGAGGCTAAAGATGCCAGAGGGAACACCTACCATCTTCCGGTCGACCCGAAGGGTTTCCCGGGCGAGGAGCTCCTGATTGCCGATCCAGAGGCCTATGCATATCAGGATATCGGCGATATCAAGGGGATTGATAACTTCAAGGGGATTAAGCGGGACGGGGACGTTCCGGCAGGGGACAGGATCTTCAGGCTTCCCTATCTCGATCCCGATGGAAGAATGACCATTGCTCAATGGCATACGGCTTCACTGGGCGTCGACTATCGATTGAAGCCCCTGGAAGCCAGGAGGGAGACCTTTACCTGGAAGGTTCCCAAAGATCTTCCCGAAGGTGATGTGACTATTCACGCGGAGGTTTTCTATTCGCGGCTGGTACCCTCTGTTGCCCGATACATGAAGATCCCCGAAGAGGAGTATGCACCCGTCAGCATGAACGCGGATAAGATCGTTCTGCCTGTGGTTTCAAAATAGGTTTCAAACCTGTGCAGGTATGTTGCTCCCCGGCTCGCCGGGGAGTTTTTCTTTTTCCAGATTGAATCAAACAGATTGTTTTCGGTAAACCATGAACATTCCCGTGTGGGTTTTTCTTGACACCCTTTCTCCTGTACGGTACGATTGAATGACAGCCCGGTAAAGAAAAAGGGCGAGAATGTATGGGTTTTTTGTACGAAACCTTGCAGAGATGAAGGGGGAAGCCTGCAGGTTTTGGTCATGATGGAATGAATGGCTGAAATGATGGTAGGAGAGAAACAAGGAGGATGCAAGTCATGAACCGAAGTTTCCTGGCCCTGTTTCTGTCAGTCGTATGGTTATGTGCCTCTTCCCCGGGAACCGCTGAATCGGTCGACCCCGATTCTATCCTCGCAAAATATGGCTCCACGATTCGGCAGATCCAGACGCCTTCGGATCTGGACATGGCAGTCCAGACCATGAGCGGGGAATATGGTTTAACGAAAGACCTCATGTCCTTCATTACGGATTTTTCCGGTGGAGCCTATACAACGCAAATTGAAACGATCATGAACATGCCGGTCCAGAAGTGGAATCCCAACGCGGGACCGGGCTGGGGGATGTACGAAATCCAGAATGTCAAAACGATCGTTACCAAGTACGAAAGCGTACCTGTGACCCAGAGGATTTCCAGCGGCATGAGTACGGTGGGGAAATGCCTGACTGCCTACAGCATCATGCAGGATTGCCTGGCTGCCTATCGTGGAGATGATCGGGCCAAGCTCTCCGCCGTTGCAAAGATGACAGGTGTGACTCGGGACTGGCTGATAGGGCAGATCGGCAGTAAGAGTCTGAGCGTGGCCATGTTTGGTGTCGAAGTGATCAACTATGCCCTGAACAGTTTCATCTCCTATGCCTTTTCCGAGCATGAGACCTACTGGTGGCAGGCATACGTGGCGACCATGGAGGCCAAGTACCCTCATCCGCTGGAATGGGCACAGCTTGCAGAGAGGGAGGGGATGGAGGCGGTGGAACGCAGGCTCATGGAGTTCTGGGATAACGCGGAAATCAATGCCTCCGAATATCTACTGGACGGGAAACGCCTTCCGCCTTCCTGGGGGAATGTCACCGGCGATTTGCTGCAGAGGTACCGTAAGGGATTTGCGGCAAGATATTACACTGACTATATCCATACCACCCTGAAGACCTATTTTTCTTTGAAGGCGGAGCAGGCACTCAATGAAGTGTCGGCACAATACACACAATCCGCCGGTCAGGTAAGCGAGATTGCCCGGGACATGGCAACGTTGAAGGCGGCTCTGGAATCGATGCCGGAAGATGTGGAAGAAATGGAGGAAGACGGGGACGTCGAAGCCATGATGTCAAGAATTGAAGAGATTTCCGGCCAGGTTGCTGCCGGTGCCGCGACGATCAAGTCTTCGACGGCCCCCATGATTCCGCGTCTGGAAAGCTGTCTGGGCATCTTACGGGGCCGTTCCGGAGAAATGGAAGGACTTCGTTCGGAAGCCACCGCATGGAAAGGGGAGATGGATGCATTGCTCGGAAGAGACCTGAACCTCGGCGAGCTTACATCCAGGGCTCAAAAACTGGGAACCACCGTGGCTACCGCCCGGGGTGAGGCGGAAAAACAGGCTCTTACGGCATGTGAGGAAGCTCTGATTATCAAAGAGTCCGGCGGGGACAATCTTGTACGCGTCCAGCATATCCCGAAGCTGGATGTCGCGGTTCGGCTGACGGAATTTAACGCGAAGCTGGCACGCCAGAATTTCAAGGTCATGAAGCAGCAGCTGGACGGTGTAAAGGCATGGTCCGATGAACTGAGTTCCCTGGAGGGGAAGCGTGATGAAATTCTTTCCCGTCTTCCCGCGGATTCCGAATGCTTATCCCTCGACCAGGATTCACAGGAAGTTGTGGGTACCGTAATGGCTCAGCTGGAGGAACTGGTTTCGTTGAACCAGGAAGCAGTCGGGATCGCGGGGACTGTCCGGGCCTACTACGAACAGGGCACTCAGACGGACGCCACGGGAATTAAAAAGGCATTTGCAAAGATTAAGGACAAGACGCAGGGAATGTTCCGGAAAAACAAGGTCAACCAGCATACGGAAGAGATCACGGCCCAGGTCGAATTGGCTCGGGCCGATGGAGAACGGCTGCAGGCGGCTGTGGCTTCGTACCAGTCGGCGGTGAGCCTCATGGAAGGTCAGCTTCAGGGTGTTCGCAACATCCTGGATGATGTTCCCCAGGATTCGGCTGCCCTGCAGGGATTTCAGGATCTTCAGGCCCTGGTCAGTGCGACGGAACTTTTTGTTGAACCCGCGGAATCGGCGGCGGAACAGGCGAAAGTATGCCAGGATGCCGTGCAGGGAGAAGGGGACTCGGATGAGGATGAAGATTCGTCGGAGGATGAATCCGTGGAGCCTGAAGAGGATTCGGGTGATGACGGCTCTGCGGAAGGATGGGTCTCTGTCGGAAGCACACAGGTGATTGAAGTCAACCCTACCGATCCGGATGGGAGCGATCCTTTGCCGGATTCCGGCGGCACCTATGACCCGGATACGAACCGATGGATTCAAAAGGCCCAATCGGATTTTGCCTCCTGCCGGTTTCAGGATGCTCTGCAGAGCGCCAACAATGCTTCCACTATTTCTCCGGACCATCCATGGCTGCAGGCCAATCTGACGGTGATTCAAACCAATGCGCAGAAGCAACAGCAGGCGTTGAGTATTTTGAACGGTGTTCAAAATCAGCTTTCCCAGGGAAACCTGAGCGTGACGCAGCTGCAGAACATACGGGAAACACTGAACATGGCGGCAAGCATTGCTCCCAACTGCATGGTGGATGATATCAACCGGATCAACGACAACATTTCTTCCCAGATTGCCGATGCACGATCCCGGGATCAGCAGCAGACGGCGGCCGCCATGGGGGATCTCTTGCGGACCTTCACATCCGCAATGGCTACGGTGACACAGACAACGGGGGGAGCCACCGGGGGGGGCGGATACGCTCCAGGAACGACTTCCACCCGGCCTCAGACCGGGGCTTCGACGGATCCCTGTGAGTCGAAATATCATTATCCCAGCGCGTGGAGTGATGCACCCATATGCGACTGTCCGGGGTATACATGGAAACAAAACAAGTGTGTATCCACGGGTGGTGGAGGAGGGGGGACCGTCGCTGGATCGACCGGCTCCACGGGATCGGGAAGTTCTCAACAGCAGGGAGATGTCTGTGAAATTTCGGTTTCGGGCGCTCCCCCGGAGACAACCTACTGGGCCCTCTTTTCCTATCGATCCATTTACTGGCATGCGCATCGGTATCATTATGTTGTAAAGGCGATGCAGCCCGGCAGGACACCCCAGTCTGAACTGGTGAGCGCCTGCAGCGATTGCAAACCGGAAGATATGAAAGTAATAGACACGGGTACGAAAGAGGCGATGCGGTCAAAGGCAAATCAACTCTGTCCAAACCCTTTACAGGTCCATGTCTATTGATCAGGCCTGCCATGAATTGATGGGGAAAGAATTATGAGTTGAACAGTCATTCAAGGAGGTCCATTATGATGATCTGTTCCGCAGACGCGGGATTCCTTCCTGAAACGTTTCCCTGGAAATAACCATTGGATTGTCGAATAGTGCAGGTCTCTGATTCCAAGATTCCGTCTCGGTATCAATCGTTCTGAAATGTGCTCACATCGTTGACATTCGTTGACCTCCCTACTCTTTGGTGATAGTATGAGTTCGCCATGGTCTTCATGAACCGCGTTACCCAGGAAATGACCGTAAAAATTGTCTATTACGGGCCGGGTCTGTGCGGGAAGACTACCAACCTTCAACAGATCTATCAGAGAACTTCCCCTGATACCCGGGGTGAGATGGTCAGTCTGGAAACCGAAGCCGACCGTACTCTCTTTTTTGACCTGTTGCCCCTCGAGGTCGGCCGGATCGGCGGTTACAAGACCCGGCTTCAGCTCTATACGGTGCCCGGACAGGTCTTTTACAACACCACGCGGAAGGTTGTGCTAAAAGGCGTCGATGGAGTCGTTTTTGTGGCGGACAGCCAGAAGGAGATGCTGGACGCCAATCTGGAGAGCTTTAAAAACCTCAGGGAAAACATGGATGAACTTGGGATTGACCTGGATGATATTCCCGTTGTCATCCAGTACAACAAGCGGGATCTTCCCAATGTTCTGCCCCTTGAGGAGTTGAACCGGCTTGTGAACCCTTCGAACTATCCCAACCATCCCGCAGTTGCTGTGCGGGGGGAGGGAGTCTTTGAAACTCTGAAAGAGATTTCGAAACAGACCCTGAAAGCTCTCCGAAATCGGCTCACAGGTGCAACGCAGCCTCGACCCCAGCCCACTCCATTGCCGAGACCCCCCCAGGGCACCAGGGAACCTCCCCGACCAACCGTTGCACAGGCGGTTCCTTCCCCCAAGGCTCCGCCGAAAGCGCCTCCAAAATCTGACCAGAAAATACCGTCACAGGCCGAACGCCCCACGCCTCCCAGGGGAGTGCCAGCCGGGGAAGCGCCTCCCGCCAGGCCGTCCAGACCAGTTCCGCCTCCCGAGACCCCTGCGGATTCGCAGGAAGACAAGGTGGAATTTGCCACGTCCGCCCAGCGGCCTTCCGCCGAACTTGAAGTCAGACATGTTAAGGTCAAGCACAGCCTGGATGTTCTCTCCGAACTGGAAAAACTGAAGCAGACCCCGGTCACAAAGAAAAAACAGTCACGGATCAGCGGTACCTCTTCCTCTCTTGAAGATCTGCTGGTTTCATCCGCAAACCACAAGAAGGAAATTCAGAAAACCTTCGATATTACTGTCAAGCGGAAAGACCTATCCAGGGCTCGAAAAATCTCGATCAGCATCCGGCTGGATGATGAATCCAATAAGGCACTGACCGAAGTTCGCAACCTGGATATCTCTTTGAAGGGTGCGGAAGCGATCGCTCAACTCTTTCTGGACCTTAAAGTCAAACTCGAGGGCCAATGAGGGGGATTATTCCCCTCATTTTTCTTATACTTCTCTGCGGGCTTGCCTGTCAGACAACGACACCCGCGCCCGTCGAAACCTCTCCCGAAATCGAACCCCTCAGCGAACCCTTCTTTTCGGAAGCGGAGATGGAAGAACTGGACGTGGAACCCGAGGTTGATCCGCTTCCCATACCACCGCCGCCTGATGTTGAATTGGATGACACCGATATTGAACTCTTTATCCCTGAAGATGTATCCATGCTTCCTCCTTCTCCGGCTGTTCAGCGGTTGATCGATTACTTTACCGGAGAAGGGAGGGAGAAGTTCCAGGAAGGGTTGGACCGGCTCGCTCCCGTGTTCGCCCGTGTCTCCCAAATCTTTCGTGAGGGTGATCTTCCTGAACACTACCTCTTTCTGGGAATGGTGGAGAGTACCTTCAAGGTTCACGCCCGGTCACGTGTGGGTGCGTTCGGCCCCTGGCAGTTTATGACCGGTACTGCTAGATTGTACGGGCTAACGGTCACTCCCTATGTAGATGAACGTGCATCCTGGGATCGGGGTACGAAAACGGCGGTGCGGTACCTCAATGATCTGATCGATGAGATGGGAGGACTTGAGCTGGCGCTAGCGTCGTACAATGCCGGAAAAGGGAGAGTTCAATCAGCCATACGGAGGTGCAGAAAGAAGGATTTCTGGGCGATACGAAGATGTCTGCCCCGGGAAACCCGGAACTTTGTTCCTTCCGTGCTGGCGGCCATGAAAATCGGCCAGAATCCATCGGCCTACGGTTTTTCCTTTGAACCTGAACAGCCCGTTATGATTACTTCCACGAAGGTTCCCATTGCCGCCGATCTGAAGAAGATGGCGGAAAGGCTGGGGCTGGAAGAGTCAACGCTACTGAATCTCAATCCACACCTTGTATCCGGATTTACGCCGCCGTCCGGTGCCTCTATTACCGTTCCGGCGGAGGTCGTAGACCGGATGAATGAATCTCTCCTTACCCACCATGTTACGTCAGGTGAGACCTGGAGTTCCATTGCGGCCCGGTATGAAATCCAATCCAAGACTCTCCTGGCCGCCAACCCGGCGTTTTCCTCCTCCGGGATTCAGGAAGGTCAGGTTCTGTACATTCCCGAATTTCCCGAGCAGGTTACCTACAGGGTGCAGCGAGGGGATACGCCATGGTCCATCAGCCGTAAGTTTGGCGTATCCCTGAATGCTTTGCTGTCCTATAACGGCCTGACCAAACGATCCCGCATCTTTCCGGGGCAAACCCTTATCATACCGGGACGAAAGGGGATAGGTGCGTCGTCTCCATCCTCTTACAGAGTACGTTCAGGGGATACCCTGTTCAGCATCGCCCAGAGGTTTCATACCACGGTTGACAGGCTGATACGAGCCAATGGGTTGACTTCTTCCATTATCCGTCCCGGAGAACTACTGCGTATCGACTGATGCTTTCCCGGGTACGTTCCGCTGTTCTCGTTGGAATCGATGCTTTCCCGCTGCAAATCGAAGTGGATATCCACAACGGGCTTCCCGCCTTCACGGTTGTAGGACTACCGGACACGGCAATCAAAGAGAGTCGGGAACGGATCAGAAGCGCACTCCGAAATTCAGGATTTACTTTTCCCGACGGAGTCATTACCGCAAACCTGGCACCGGCCGACCTGAAAAAGGAGGGTACTCAGCTGGATCTTGCTCTGGCTGTCGCCATTCTGAATGCTTCCGGTCAGGTTCCCCATGTTCCCGATCATGCACTCCTGGCTGGAGAGCTTTCCCTTTCGGGTGAGGTAAGGGCAATCCACGGGACATTGTCCATATCCCTGATGGCTTCCCGGGAAGGAGTCAAAGAACTCTTTGTCCCCGGGGATAATGCCCCTGAGGCTGCCGTATGTGATGATGTTGCCGTCCGTCCCGTTCGCCACCTGAAAGATCTCACCGGCCATATGGGGGGTGTGGATCGGATCCCCGCTCAACCTTCGGAGGCGCTTTCTCCATCCGAACGAACCATGTACAGTGTCGACCTGTCCGATGTCCGGGGGCAATGGCAGGCAAAGCGGGCTCTGGAAATTGCTGCGGCCGGCGGCCACAATCTATTGATGGTAGGACCTCCGGGCACGGGCAAGAGTATTCTGGCTCAAAGGCTCCCCACGCTCTTTCCGCCCATGGAGCTGGAGGAGTCTCTGGAAACGACCCGGATCCACTCCGCTGCAGGCCTGCTGCCTCCAGACACGTCTCTTCTGTGGGCTCGTCCCTTCCGTTCCCCGCACCATACGGTTTCTTATGCGGGTCTGACGGGAGGGGGAACGGTTCCCAGACCGGGGGAAATTACACTGGCTCATAATGGCGTTCTTTTTCTCGATGAACTGACGGAATTTCGTCGGGACACCCTGGAGGCACTGCGGCAGCCCATGGAGAATGGATCTGTGACCATTACCCGGTCCAACCGTTCACTGACCTTTCCGGCCCGCTTTATGCTCGTGGCCGCGATGAATCCCTGCCCATGCGGTCATCTCGGCCATCCGAAGCAGCCCTGCAAGTGCACGCCCACACAGGTGACAAGGTACAGATCCAAAATTTCCGGTCCCCTGCTGGATCGTATCGATCTGGCAGTCGATGTGCCCGCTCTTACTTACGATGAATTCACAGCCGATTCCCATTCTCCCCGGTCCGATGAGGTTCGAAAGCGGGTATCCGATGCCAGAAAGAGGCAGTTCCAGCGGCTGAAGATTCCGGGGCGGACCAATGCGTGCATGGGACCGAGGGAGATTGAAACCTTCTGTCCTAAGGAACCGGAAATCGACCGAATTCTGAAATCGGCAATGGATCGATTCGGCCTCTCCGGAAGATCCATTCACCGCACACTGAAGGTTGCGCGGACCATTGCTGATCTTGAAGATAAAGATATACTTGAACCGTCCCATGTCGCTGAAGCTCTCCAGTTCCGTATACAGGTTACAGAGGCAGCTAAATATTGAGTCTATTCGGGAGGATCTATGAAGACCATTCAAACGGATCGTGCACCCAGGGCCATTGGCCCTTATTCTCAGGCGGTGGAAATGAGTCGGTGGATCTTTACCTCCGGCCAGATCGCACTTCATCCCGAAACCGGGAAGCTGGTGAACGATAGCTTCGCGCAGGAAGTTCAGCAGGTACTCGCAAACCTGAAGGCCGTTCTGGAGGCGGGAGGGTGCAGGGTGAAAGATGTTTTAAAAACCACGGTCTTTCTGGATGATATGGCCAACTTTGCAGAATTTAACGGAATCTATGAAGCCTTCATGGAGGGACACAAACCGGCCCGCTCCACGATTCAGGTCGCCGGTCTGCCCCTGGGTGTTCGAATCGAAATTGAGGCGATTGCCGTCATTCCCTGATTCGATTCCTTCTGCTGCCCGGGAAGATTTCCGGGAATAAGGGATCAGGGGGTATCTTCTTTCCAGGCACTTTCATCCTGGATGAGTTCGGTTACGGTCTCAACCCATCCGGGGCTTACATTCAGGCAGGGGATAAGATCCATGGTTTCGCCTCCTGCCTTACGAAAGGTATCTCGACCCCTGATCCCCAGTTCTTCCAGCGTTTCCAGGCAGTCGGTCACGAAGGAAGGTGAGAGAACGGCGAGGTTCTTCGTCCCCGCATTTCCCAGACGGATCAGTTCCGATTCCGTGGAGGGTTCAAGCCATTTGTCCCTTCCCAGGCGGGACTGATAGGCATGGGATACGTTGTCCGAATCGATTCCAAGTTCCTTTACCACCGCCCGGGTTGTCTCCATGGCCTGATGGCGATAGCAGAACGTATGGGCCGGGGAGGGTGTCGAACAGCAGTCTGGCTGGATCAGACAATGGTGACCGGTCGGGTCGGTCTTTCGAAGATGGCGTTCGGGAAGGCCGTGGTAACTGAAGAGCAGGTGGTCCGCTCCCCTTTCCAGAAACGGACGGACAAGCTCGGCCAGGGACGAAATATAACGGGGGTCCCTGAAGAAGGGTTGAATCACTTTGAGACGTATGTCCGGGGCCAGGAGCTTGAGGTTCCGTCTGGTTTCCACAACCACCGACTCGAAGGTGGACATGGCGTATTGAGGATAGAGGGGGAGGAGGCGGAGCTCGGAGAGGCTGTCTTTCATCGAGGCCAGGATGGCGGAAAGGGTGCTCCGTATACCCGGATTTCCATAACGCATCGCAAGGAAAACGGGGATGGACAATCTTTCCCGCACCCTTGACTCCAACTGTTGACTCAGGTGAATCAGAGGAGATCCGTTCGCCGTCCAGATCGACCGGTACGCTTCTGCAGAGTGTCTGGGCCTTGTCGGCAGGATCAGGGCATGAACGATCAACCAGCGGATCGGGAACGGAGCATCGATGACCCGTGGGTCCATGAGGAATTCTCTGAGGTACCGTCGCACGTGGGGAACCTGAGTGGAGTCTGGAGATCCCAGATTGACCAGAAGTACCGCAGAATCCTGTGTCATTCGAGTGGCAGAATCCTGCAGCGAGGGTAGGTTTTGCGGACCATGGCACCACAATACAGGAAGCGGAGGGAAAAGGCCAGAGCAGATAGCGGAGAATAGGGGGAGAGGATCGATGGCATGTCCATGCGAGAAAGCCGGATTCTGTTGACATACCACAGGGCTTCATGTATAGTATGAGCCGAGCGGGAATAGCTCAGCTGGTAGAGCACAACCTTGCCAAGGTTGGGGTCGCGGGTTCGAATCCCGTTTCCCGCTCCATTTTTCTCTCGAAAGGAGCCAGGAATGCGTCACGCACTTTTATTGACCGTCACGCTTATCTCCCTCACGCTTGTTCTCGCCTGTGCACATAAGAAGGCCGCACCCCCGGCTCCCGAGCCTCCGGCTGTGGAAGAACCTGCACCGGCACCCGAACCCCCGGCCCAGGAAGTGAAGCCTGAAGTCGTCAAGCCGGTTCAGGAGCCGCAGCCCAAAGAGGAAATCCCTTCCGATGTTGCCGAACTGAACCGTAAGGGTTATCTGAAGGATGTATATTTCGAATTTGATAAGTACGATCTGAAGGAAGATTCCAGAACCGGCCTCGCCGCCAATGCGGAATGGCTCCGAAAGTTCTCCACGATCAAGATCATGATTGAAGGTCATTGTGATGAACGGGGAACTAGGGAGTACAACCTCTCTCTCGGCGAGAAGCGCGCCAGCGCGGCAATGGACTATCTCGTATCGCTGGGTGTCGACGCTTCGCGCGTGGATGTCATCAGCTACGGTGAGGACCGGCCCTTTTCGACCTGCCACGATGAATCCTGCTGGTCGCAGAACCGCCGTGCCCACTTTGTGATTACCGCCCGATGAGCCGAGCCTTACCGATCCTTCTCCTTTCCGTCACCTTCATGGTCGGATGCGTGACGACGGAAGATATGGATCGTCTGCACAAGGAAATCAACTCTCTGCACACGGAGATCATCAACCTGCAGGCGCAGTCACCCAACCGCACGGATATTGATGAAGCGGTGGCTCGCCTCCAGAAAGAGATCCAGACCCTGTTGAGATCGAACGCGGACGTGGCCACGGATATTAAGGACCTGTCCCGATCCATTGAATCGTTACAGACACAGCTTACCGATTCGAACCGTCGGCTTGCGGAACTTTCGCAGAAGCTGGCCCTTACGGAGAAGCGACTGGCAGCTCTCCCGGGAAAGGAAGAATCCGGAGCGGGAGAGAATCCGGTTGAAACGGGATCCGGATCCGTAATCGTTCCCCCGGAAAGCCTCTATCAGCAGGCATATCAGGACTATCTCCAGGGAAATTATGAGCTGGCCATCAGCGGATTTGACGATTACCTGAAAGAGTATCCTGAGACTGAAACATCCGATGACGCCCATTTTTACATCGGGGAATGCCATTACGCAATGAAGAAATATTCCGATGCTATCAAGGCTTACGATCGTCTGCTCGTTCGTTTTCCGTCAAGCGAGTTGGCCCCCGCAGCCCGGTTGAAAAAGGGTTTCTCCTTTTTTGCCATGGGGGACAAGCCTCAGGGCGTCGTGGAAATGCAGTACGTGATTTACGAATACCCAAATTCCGAAGAAGCCAGGAAAGCCAAGTCCAGATTAGAAGAACTCGGTATCCCGGTCCACTAAGGGAGGAAGAAGCATGGCGCACAGTTTATCCGCCAGGAAAAGAGTCAGGCAGAACCTTAAGCTAAGAGAGCGCAATCGTGTTAGCCGTTCGCGCATGCGCACGATGATCAAGGCTTTTCGATCGAAAGTTGAATCCGGTGACCTGGAGAACGCCCGGGCCTATTTCCCGACTGTTGCCAGGGAGATTGACTTGACTGCGAAAAAGGGGATCATCAAGGACGCGACAGCCTCTCGTTACAAATCCCGCCTGGCCAAATTGCTCCAGCATCAAATTTCAGCCTGACCCTCACATGATCCGACTGAATCGAGTATCCAAGGCGTTCCGCCAGGGAACGCTGAGGGTTGCTGTCCTTTCGGATCTTTCGTGCACAATTCGGGAGGGGGATCTTGTCACGATCCAGGGCGTCAGTGGCAGTGGGAAAAGTACCCTCCTGCACCTGATCGGAGCCCTGGAGCGGCCCGATTCGGGTTCCATCCTCATCGGGGATCAGGATATTTCCACCTATGACAATCGGCAGGCTGCCGTTTTCAGAAGAGATTCGGTGGGTATCATCTTTCAATTCTATAATCTGATCCCTACCCTCACAGCCTGGGAAAATGTCGCCATGGCCCTCGACATAATGAATGGCGGAATCCCAAAGGACTATACGCGTGTCGACACCGTTCTTGAACAGGTCGGACTCGCATCCCATGCCCACGCTTTTCCCCAGGAACTTTCAGGTGGGCAGCAGCAGAGAGTTGCCATTGCCAGAGGCCTTGTCAAGCATCCGGCCGTCCTTCTTGCAGACGAACCTACCGGGAACCTTGATGAGGCCATGAGTGACCAGGTCATGGATCTTATGGTTCGGATCAATGAGGAACAGGGAACGACAGTCCTCGTGGTGACCCATGACCCTTCGGTCGCAGAACGAGGTCGAACCCGTCTCAAGCTCCATCACGGAGTCCTGACCCCCGTACCTTGAAGCGCCTTATTCTTAGTATTTTGAGAGACTTGTGGCGATCGAAATGGCGATCCCTTTCCGTGGTGACGATCGTGGCAATCGGGGTTTCGGTCACGATCGGCCTCTATGCCGCCATGGACTCCCTGAATCACACGCTGGATACGGTCTATCGGGAAGGGGAGCTCGCCGATCTGGAGATCCGCTTTTTAGCTGAGGATAGACAGAATGTTCCCGAAGTTCGTGATATCGACGGCGTGGAGGAAGTGGAAACCCGGCTGATCATGCCGGGCTACATTACCCTGGCTTCAGGTCGACGACTGCCCACGCTGGTCTATTTTTTACCGGATGAATGGCCTCAGCGTGTAAATCCTATTCGGCCCATCGATGGAGATTCCTTTTCCCCGGACTCGAGTTCCTGGTGCCTTGCGGAGAGATCTCTGGCCGCATACCATGGAGTACGGAAGGGAGATTCTCTTCGTGTTCAGGTGGGGTATAAGGCCTATGAGTTTCATGTCTCGGGTGTCGCTTTTTCCCCTGAGTATCTCATGTCAGCCTCCACCGGAAACTTCCTGGTTCCAGAGAAGGGCGCTCTTGCGGTTGTCTATACGTCTCAGAACCAGTTCAGCCAAAATATGGGTTTTGAGCTGGTGTCCAGTATCAGCTTTCGCTTCCAGAAAGGAGCCGACGCCGTAATTCTTCGGAAAAAACTGGAATCGCGTCTTTCGGAGCGGCTGCAGATTCTGGAAGTTATTCCCAAACGGGAACAATTCTCCTATCGCTGGTTAAGCCTGGACCTGGAAGCCTATGCGGGGTTTATTCCCGTTCTGATTGTGATATTCGGAATCGTGGGAATCTTTGCCACATTTATCACCTTTACAAGAATGATCCTGTCCAATCGGCGCGGAATCGGGACCTTCATGGCTCTGGGTTACGATTTTCGCCACCTTGCCTTTGCCTATCTAACCGGAGGAGTCATTCTTGCCTGTCTTGCATTCGGGCTGGGACTTTTCATCTCTTTTCCTCTTCGTGATCTTTTTATGTCAGCCTACGCGCAGGCCATTGGTCTTTATCAGATGTATCCCGTCATGCCGGTTCGACGGGTATTGCTGGGAGGCGCCCTCTCTTTCGTGACGGTCGGGGGGGCCGTAGCGATTTCCCTGAGATACCTTTCTACCCTTACTCCGCTGCGGGCGCTTCGCCCGGTACAAAATGGCGGAAAGAGAAGGTTTTCAGGAAATCTGAAGATGGGCCGTGGATTTGCCGTGACCTATGCCCTGCGCAACCTTGTGCGCCACTCGGGACTCTCGGGAGCCACGGTGTTCTGTATTGCCCTTTCGCTCGCGGCTGTCATGGCCTACTTTATCGCTCTGACATCCCTGGATCGCACGGTTGAAGGATTTTTCCGCGGCTATCCCTGGGATCTGATTGTCGATTTTCACACGAACCTCTGGCCCGAAGATGTTGAGGAACTCGCGGCAAACCAGCCGATTGACGCCTGGGAAGTCCGGGTCAAGGGTCATGTAACCTTCACTTCGGAAGCCGGGGAATATGACAGTACGCTGATCGGTGTCCCGGCCAGTGCGGCCCTGATCCTCCCCCCCCATCGCATCGGAACACAGCCTCCTGACTGTCAAAAGGGAGAGGTTGTGCTGGAAACAGTTCTGGCGCGAAACCTGAGAGTAGAGCCGGGCGATGGCCTGACACTCCGGTCGGGTCAGCAAACGAGACATGTTCGAGTCGTGGGGATCTGTGCCGGAATATCGGGTCATACATCCTTTTCCAGGATCGATTATGCCCGGGACGTGCTGGATATCGGAGAGACGAGCTCCATCCTGATCGCAAAGGCTTCTGCGGATGTGGAACCCGAGGATCTGGCCGACCGTCTGATGCAGGAGCCGGACGTAGCCTATATTACCGTTCAGAGTAATATCGTCGGCTCATTCAAGGCTCTGCTCGAGGAATTCTGGGTGATTCTGCGGATTGCTACCGCGTTAAGCATCATGGTGGCTCTTGTATTTATCATTACGACGCTGTTACTTTCTGTCATGGAACGGAGAGATGAATTTGCCACGATGAAGGTGATGGGGGTCAGTCAGGGGCGGATCGGTGCGATTCTTATCACCGAGGCCATGGTTCAAATGGTCCTGGGGATTCTGGTGGCTCTTCCCATTTCGATCTGGATCGCATTTTATCTGGCTCACTCCATGAGTTCCCTGTGGTTTGATGTCCATCTTCAACCTTCCCTGGCCAACTACCTGGTGGTGGCTATCCCGGCAATTGTTCTGAGCCCCCTGAGCGTTCTCCCAAGCTACCGGTACTTGGTAAGCCTCGACCTTACGGATACGATCCGCAATAGAAACCAGGAGTAGGTTCTCTGTCTGCCACGGATTACTGTGATATACTCAGGATGTGTTGAGGGCGCACAGGTTTCGATCCATCTCTTCCCTTCAGATCGTTCTCCTGACCGGTGCGATCTATGCCATCCTGAATCAATTCGGGTCAGTAACGGAAATTTTCCCGGGAGTTTCCATTGTCTTTCCGGCTACGGCCATCGCTGTAGCCTCCATCTACCATTTCGGATTTCCCGCCGTACTGGGGATCTTTCTGGGAACCATGATCACGCCCTGGGGAGCGAAGGAAGGTCTTCTTTCGATTTTCATCTACTATCTGCCCATGGGGGTTATCAACGTTCTGGAAGGGCTCATTCCCGCCCTCGCCTTTCGAAAAATTCGCACCTTTGATCCCGAGCTGTCAAGACTGCGTGATATCGGGATTTTTCTTCTCTTCGCATGCATCTTGAATACCGGCATTTCCTCCGTTTCCGGAAACCTGATCCGCCATCTGGTTTCTGGAGCCCCCTTTTCCTTTGCGCCGATTAAAATCTGGTGGATTGCCGATGGAATCGCGGCCCTGGTCTGGGGACTTCCCCTCTTTCTCCTTCTGGAATTCCTGAGAAAGGGGAAATCGCCTTTTGTGTTGGGAAAAGAAGGCTGGGAAAAACAGGAAGCCAGAGTCCTGCCCGACATTTTTGCTCTGATTATACTCTTCGCCGGGGTTTTCTATCTGACAGAATCCTGGGGAATCGGTTCCTTTCATATTTTTGCCATTCTCTTTCTCATCCCACTCCTGTGGGCTACGTGGACTCAGGGTCTGCCGGGGGGAACAATCATCAACGGCGTCATCTCCATCGCTTATATCACCGTGGCTCTGATCACGGACATATCGGCTGAGGGGGCCTTCCCGAGATTTGGGTTTTATGCCAATACGGTCACCGTTTATCTCTTTCTCTACTTTTTTGCGCTCTTTGCAATCTTCGGCGGCCATCTGGCCGATCAGAAGCGGGAACTCCTCAGAGAAATCGAGCGGCGGCGAAAAGATATCGAGCAGGATTTTCTTTCGGCAGTGTGCGCGCTGTCAGCAGCCATCGAGGCCAAGGATCCCGGTACCGTCGATCATGTGCGGCGGGTTTCCGACCATTCCGTGATGATCGGCCGTATCCTTGGACTGGAAGGAGAAGACCTCCATACCCTTCAATATGCGGCCATCCTGCATGATGTGGGAAAAATCGGCATCCCCGAATCCATTCTTCTCAAGCCCGGCCCCCTGACGGAAGAGGAAAAAGCGGTCATGAAGCGGCACGTGGAAGTAGGGGCCCGGATCATCGGAAATGTTTCGGCGCTCCAGGGAGCTGTCCCCCTGATCCTTCACCACCAGGAACGGTGGGATGGAGATGTAAACCATCCCCGCTTTCCTGCCTATCCCGAGGGGCTCCA
This sequence comes from Thermoanaerobaculia bacterium, assembly GCA_035593605.1. Classification (NCBI taxonomy): domain Bacteria; kingdom Pseudomonadati; phylum Acidobacteriota; class Thermoanaerobaculia; species Thermoanaerobaculia bacterium. Next base: position 26,818 of record DAOSWS010000005.1, read on the forward strand.
GGGAGAAGATATTCCTCTGGGATCAAGAATTATTGCCGTGATCGATGCCTTTGATGCCATGACCTCGGAACGCCCCTATCGATCCGCCCGGAGCAGGGAAGAGGCGGTACGGGAGTTAAAGGAAGAGGCGGGACGTCAGTTTGACCCCGGGGTGGTGGAAGCCTTCATCTCCGCGTTTTCTGATTTTGGGGAGCTCCAGGCAGGATAAATCTCGCAATCCATCCGACATTCCATCGGCGGGTGGGCCACTGCACGTGAAAGATCCCGTAGAGAATTGTGCTGAACAGCTTTTTCAGGATCAGCCATTTCCGAGCCCCGGCAGAATGGTCTCCATGGGTATGCCGTGCCTGCGTCAGGCGGCGAATGATCAGGGTGTCATAGATCCGGAGGAACGGAAATCCGTACCCCAGAACGTCCACCGGAAGAAAACCTTCAAAAACCTGGATCAATTCCGGAAAGGTGTAGCGCCGCTGGTGTCCTGCCCAGTCATCCCAGACGGCCCACTGGGACGGATGAGCGGGAACCGAGATGGTCACCGTGCCTCCCGGGAGAAGCGAACGGGAGAACTCTGCAACGGCCGCCTGATGGGCAAGGATGTGCTCCAGAGTTTCGGCACTGATGATGAGGCCGAGTGACTGCTCTTTAACCGGAAGCCGGGTTGCATCGCCCACCAGGACGGGCAATCCCCGATTCCGGGTCCGAAGTGCCGCCCCGAGATCCCGATCCATTCCCATCACTTTGTAGCCCCGGTTATGGAGTTTTTCCGTGAGTGTCCCCAGACCGCATGCCGTATCGAGGCACCACCTCTGGTCAGGGGAAGGGATCCGTTCGAGAATCAGCTTTTCCCGGAATTTGTGGCGCGGCCCGAAAAACTCTTCGCCGCCGCCCCACTCGGCCATGTATCGCGTCATGGATATCCTGTCAGGATCCCGATCCGAAGGAAATTCCCAGATTCCTTGCCATGCGGACCATCTCGCCATCGGGGTCGACCCGCTTGAGTTTTCCGATGCCTTCTTCCAACGGGACGAAGACGATGCTTCCTCCCCGGTAGGCGACCATGTGATCCCACTTCTCTTCCGCCAGCAGGTCGACGGCCCGAACTGCAAATCGGGTGGCAAGCGTTCGGTCAAATGCAGAGGGGGATCCCCCCCGCTGGATATGGCCCAGGATCGTTGTCCGCACTTCCAGGTTGCTCTTCTTCTGGATCTGTTCCGCAAGGAACTGGCTGATGCCGCCCAGGCGTTTCTGTCCCGTCACCGGGTCCACAGAAACATAACTCTGGTTCCCCTCGGCGGGAAAGGCACCCTCGGCCACGACAATCACGGAAAAGAGGTTGCCTGCCTCTTCCCGATTCTTGATCTTTCCGACCACGGCATCGGGATCGAAGGGGATTTCCGGAATCAGGATGACATCGGCGCCTCCCGCCACGCCCGAATAGAGAGCGATCCAACCGCAATCCCTGCCCATGACCTCCAGGAGCATGACCCGATGGTGGCTTTCCGCCGTCGTATGGAGACGGTCCACAGCGTCGGTGGCGACATCCACCGCTGTCATGAATCCAAAGGTGAATTCCGTCGCGGAAATGTCATTGTCGATCGTCTTGGGAATCCCGATGAAACGGGCGCCCATCGCGCAGAACTTGTGTGCGATCCCGAGGGTCCCGTCCCCTCCCACCGCCACAACGGCATCAAGTTCCATTCGCTCCATGTTCTGGATGACGCGTTGAGAATAATCCCGGGCTTCCTTTGTCCCGTCGGGAAGGAGTACGGGGAAATTAAAGGGATTTCCACGGTTGGTCGTACCCAGGATCGTTCCGCCCTTGGGGAGAAGGCCGCGGATCCTGGAAAGGGGGAGTGGGATGGTTCGATTGTGAACCAGACCCTCAAACCCGTCCAGAATTCCGACGACTTCCCAGCCGTGCTTCAGAATCGATGCGTGGACGACGCCGCGAACCACGGCATTCAGGCCCGGGCAGTCGCCGCCTCCCGTCAATATCCCAATGCGCTTGATCATGATCTTATGATAGCAGATTTCATTCCAGCCCGAAGCGGAGTTTGCAGGTCAGGGAATCGGCGTGACATCCCGGGAAAAGTTCTGTTTATGGAGGAATTCGAATTATAACTTCTTCCCAGCCAGGCCTCTGGTTTCCAGCTCTTTCAGAGCCTCTTCAAGGACACGTTTTTCATTTAAAACGCAGGTACCCTCATATGTCTCCAATCCCTCGCCATCCCACACAAAGTTTATGCTCTTAAGCCCTGCATCGTAGGCCTTCTGCCACTGATGCAAAACCATGTACGCCGTGGAAAGACGCTTATAAATCTTCGCCGCTTTGATATGATTCGGGTGATCCATGATATAGGGTTCAGCATGCTGGATGAATTCTTTCGCTTCCTCTTCCGCAGATTTAACGTAATATCTACCATCTCCTGTTTTGGGATAATTCTTTCCTTCATCATCCTGAACCACCGTTCCCCGTCGCTTCCTTGATTCAACGGGTTTCATCATATCGTCCAGAAAATCCTTTCCGTTCACAAAATCTGCCAATGTGGCACCGGGGCTTTTACGGGCCAGGATCCAACCCGTATAAGTGGAATCGGGATAATTTTGTACGATATTCATTTTCCGGTCTAAATCATATACCGTAATCCAAGTTCGGATTTCCTCTTGTATGTGCATCTTGTATTGGTCCATCGCTTCAAAGGCCTTCATGTCGACCCCAGTCGGTTCTAAAATCTGAAATATAAGCTTATTACTTATCCATGTCGGTCCATCAGGAATTCCATCCTTTGTCAAATCAATCTCAGCCCAGACGATATTTTTCCCGTGTCTTAAGGGAAGGAAATTCAAGTCAATCGTTTGATCCAGTACTTTTCCAGATTGTAGTTTTTTCCTTCCAAGTAATCTACTGATTTGTTTGTTTACAAATCCAAAGAAAGCCTTGCTTTTATATTCAAGCTCATTTACATGAAGCACAAATCCTCTTGACTCGACTGGTTTAGTATCATATCCAATTTCTTCTTCTACGTCTCCAGAATTTTTTAGAATCACTAAGACTGTTACTGGCTCCCCTGCAATCCGCGTTTCGCGTGCCTCCGTCGGGACAAGCCGGAGCTCCAAACCGCCAAAGGCGGAGCCGGTGAGAAGAAGTCCAAGGAAAATGCGAAGGATCATAAACGTTCATCCGTATTGTACAACATAGGTTTGTGTCCGTAATTTTATAGGATTCAGGTCCGGAGGATCACCTCTTAAAATGAGATCGATGCCCGGTTTCTCCTCTGGAAAGTGACCACCCTTGCAGGATGGCGGTCGATCTGGTTCAATAGAGAGGTCAATTCCCCCTTTTTAGGGACTACATCTAAGTTCAGGAGGTGCCGCATGAAGGCCGTCTATATTCAGGGACACGGTGATATGGAGCAGATGAAGGTGGGAGACCGTCCCGAGCCTTCTCCGAAGCCTGGAGAGATTAAGGTTAGGATCAAAGCGGCCAGCCTGAACCATCTGGATCTTTTTGTCCTCAAGGGACTGCCGGGCCTGAACCTGGCCTTCCCCCACATCTGCGGCGCCGATGGGGCCGGGGAGGTTGTGGAGGTGAACGGAGAATCCTCGCTCAAACCGGGTGACCCTGTCGTTCTGAACCCGGGTCTCTCCTGCGGAACCTGTCCCTTTTGCCGCGCAGGAGAGCATTCCCTCTGCTCCTCCTTCATGATCCTCGGGGAGCACGTCTCCGGGACCTTTGCCGAGTTTTTGACGGTCCCGGAAAGGAATGTCTTTCCGATGCCCGGACATCTCTCCTTTGAAGAAGCGGCGGCCTTTCCCCTGACCTTTCTCACGGCCTACCGCATGCTCTTTACCCGTGCCCGCCTGCAGGCCGGGCAGAGCCTCCTGATCCACGGCATCGGGGGAGGAGTCTCCCTGGCGGCCATGCAGATGGCTCTTAAAGCCGGATGCCGGGTTCTGGTCTCCTCCGGTTCAAACGCGAAGCTGGAAGAGGCGATGAAACTGGGTGCCACCGCGGGGTTCAACTACAGGGAAGAGAAGGTGACCCGTGCGGTAAAGAACTTTACGGAAGGTATGGGGGTGGATCTTGTTGTCGATTCCGTAGGGGAAAAGACCTGGCTGGACAGCATTAAAGCGGTACGGAAGGGAGGGACCATCGTGACCTGCGGGGCGACAACCGGTCCCAATCCGCAGACCGAGATCCGCCTGATCTTCTGGAAACAGATCTCTATTCTCGGTTCCACGATGGGCAGTGATTCCGATTTCGCCCACATGGTGAACCTGGTTCGAGCGAACGAAATCAAGCCTGTTGTGGACCGGGTATTCGAAATTGATCATGCCCCGGATGCCTACCTGCGGCTTCGATCCGGAGAACAATTTGGGAACGTGGTCCTTTCCGTCTGACGGCACGAATGTCATTGTCGATCTGACTTCAATTCTGTCCCTGCAGGAGAAATCTTCCCCTTCGTGGCCGGAAGGATTATCTCCAGATCTTCGAGCGGTCTTTCTGATTTCAGATTCTCTCGATTCCCATCCATTGGTTTCGGCTCTGAATCACCGTGGGTGGCAGGTGAAAATCGTACCGGAAACGGGAGAGAGGGACTTTCTGGCCAGCATTGCCCTCTCCTGCATCCGTGAGGGCATTCCGGCCAGTCTCGCAACAGCAGACCCCCTGGCGCTGCAGTTTGCGGGGCCGCGGCTCGACATCTGGCTTTTCCCGGAGGGAAAGAGGTGGATGGCCTCGGATGTTGTGGAACGATGGGGGGTCGACCCCTGGAAACTACCCGATCTTCACGCCCTGATGGGGCTGCCGGAACGAGGTGTCCCCGGCACCCTCGGCCTGGATCGGGATCTGGCGATCAAAATTCTCAGCATCTTTGACGGTGTGGAAGAATTGCTGGCCCGCCTGGACCTGCTGGAGGTTCATGAATTTCCCTCACCCCATCGGCTGCAGAAACTGCTGGATCAACAGGCCGATCGGATCCTGATAGGCCTGGAGCGGGTACGATACGATCACAGGTATAACATACCCGTGGATCCGTCGATGTTTATCCGAAAAAGAAAGAGCAGAATTCTTTAACCGGGATTCCTTCACACAGCCTATGGTGTGGTCTGGGAAATTGGGATTCCCTCTCCCAGGATGGAAAGCATGCGAAGGACTTCCGCCGAAGATTTGTCGTCCCGAAAGATGGGGGCTTCCGACAGGTGAAGCTCGTCGGTGAACATCTTTTCTGCATAGGAATCGAGAGGGTAGGGGGTCCCCGTCTTTTCTCGAAAGGCCAGAGCCCGGGCCTTTAAGGTATCCTTGGGAATTCTGTACATCTTGGTATCGGCAACCACAAGCACGTTCCCGACACCGCCGGGTGTGAAATCCCCCACCGGAAAGAGATAGATCTGGGGGAAAACCTCCTGGAGCGTCTTGACCGTCGCCGAAAGAAGCTCATCGGAAAACTTTCGATTCCCGACCAGAAGGTTCATGGCCATGCACCCCTCATGGTTCAGGTGATCTTTCACAACATGGAAGAATTCAACCGTCATGAGATGAAAGGGAATCGAATCAGCCAGGAATGCATCCACGACGATGAAATCATACTTCTCTCCCGTGTTTTGCAGAAAGGTCCTTCCATCGGCAATCGTGACCCGGGTCAGCGGATGGGGGTGAAAATAAAAAAACTTCCGTGCTACATCCTCCACGGCTGGATCAATCTCCACGACATCAATCATGAGTTCCGGATCCAGGGCTCGAAATTCCCGGGGCATAATTCCGGCACCGAGGCCGATGATCAAGACGCTACGGGTTTCCCGGTTGAAGACAAACCCCAGCTGCATATAATCGGTATAGGTTGTCTTTGATGGGTAAGGAGGTGTTGTTGAGACCAGACCCTGGATCAGGTTGTCAAACCGCATCATCCGCTGCTGACCGTTGTCCAGAACCTCGATGTGGTGGTAAGCCGAATCCCGGCTGTAAATGCGTTTGAAGTCACCCTCCGTCACTTCGTGGCCCGATCGAAGATGATAAATTCCGAGCGTACCTCCGATGAGAACGACGGAGATCAGGAAGGAAAGGATTCTTCGCTGTGACGCAAGTACATGGGTGACAAGGACCAGAGTAAGGCCCAGGCCGAGGAGATTTGCGGCAACAGGAAAGGAGGGAAGGAGGAAAAAGGTCGCCATCAGGGTCCCCACAATACTTCCCAGTGTGGACACGGCATAGAGATGACCGGCCAGGGATCCGATGCTCTCAATATCCCGGGCCGCAAGCCGGATCGCAAAGGGAGAGACCATGCCAAGAAGGATGGCGGGGAGGGTGAAGAGTAACCCTGCGGCAACGAGGGGAGCATAGCGGATGTCCGGGATTACAGTCTGAATGAACCCGGCTATGGGTTTGGAGAAAAAGACCAATAGAAGGATGAGAAGGGATGAAGAAAGAATGATCCTTGCAAGAAGGCGGTCCTCAGGCCTTCGGTCGGCTATTCTTCCTCCCAGGCTGTAGCCGATGCTCAGAGCAGCCAGAATGATCGTGATCAGGGCGCCCCAGACAAAGACCGACGTCCCGAAGAAGGGGGCCATGATTCTGGAACCCAGAATTTCCAGGGCCATCAGAACGGCCCCGCAGATGAACGCTACGATATAGTATCCAGCCATTCCTCTGCCTTTCCCTTGAGTGATCTTATCCCCGGCTCATGCTCGAGAGGAAATCGGCGTTGGATTTCGTTCGGCCCAGACGGTCCAGGAGAAGTTCCATGGCCTCCACGACCGAAAGTGGCTGAAGAACCTTGCGCAGGATCCAGACCCGGTTGAGCTCGATTTCGTCCATCAGGAGCTCTTCCTTACGGGTCCCGGAACGGTTGATGTCAATGGCGGGGAAGACTCTCTTGTCCACAAGCTTGCGGTCAAGGATGACTTCCATGTTTCCGGTTCCCTTGAACTCTTCAAAGATGACATCGTCCATTCGACTTCCTGTTTCCACCAGGGCGGTGGCCATGATCGTCAGGCTTCCGCCCTCTTCGATATTCCGGGCGGCTCCAAAGAAGCGCTTGGGTTTCTGCAGGGCATTGGCATCGACACCACCGGACAGGACCTTGCCCGATGGAGGAACGACCGTGTTATAGGCACGGGCCAAACGTGTAATCGAGTCCAGGAGGATGACAACGTCGTTTTTGTATTCGACGAGACGCTTGGCCTTCTCGATCACCATTTCCGCGACGTTGACATGGCGGGCCGCGGGTTCGTCAAAGGTGGAATGGATGACTTCGCCTTTGACGGATCGCTGCATGTCGGTGACCTCTTCCGGCCGTTCGTCGATCAGAAGAACGATCAGAATGATTTCAGGATGGTTGAGCGTGATGGAATGGGCCAGGGTTTGAAGAAGCATGGTCTTTCCCGTTCGGGGAGGGGCAACGATGAGACCCCGCTGGCCTTTTCCGATCGGGGTGATGAGATCCATGACCCGGCTCGAGATCTCTTCCGGGTTTTCGAGGCGAATTCTATCCAGAGGATAGAGGGGCGTAAGGGAATCAAACATGGCCCGGCGCAGTGAATTCTCCGGAGGTTCAAAATTGATGGCTTCCAGCTTGACCGTGGCGAAGTATCGCTCGCCCTCTTCCTGGCGCGGTTCCCGGATCTGACAGGAAATGGTGTCCCCTGTCTTCATGCTGAAACGCTTGATCTGGCTTGGAGAGACGTAGACATCATCGGGACCCGGCATATAGGAGTATTCGGGAGCCCGAAGGAACCCGTACCCTTCCGGCAGGACTTCAAGGACGCCTTCCGAGAAGATGAGGCCGTTCTTTTCCGTCTGGGCCTTCAGGATTTCGAAGACGATCTCCTGTTTTCTCATGGTAGAGTAACTTTCAATTTTCAGATCCTGTGCGATCTTCTGGAGGTCACTCATGGAGGAATCCTTGAGACCTTTCAGGGAGTGCTGTCCCTCAAGCTCTACGATGTCCTCATCTTCCGCCGGGATACCGACTTGCTCTTTGCGGCGGGGCGGCTTCCCCCGGTTGAATCCACTTCTACGGCTGGGCCCTTTTTTCTTGATAGGGTTAGGCATGCATCTCTCCTTACGATGATGATATATCGGTCTCTATCGTACGCCACAGGTCAACGATGCCTCGACCCGATTTCGCGGATGCGGAGATAACGTCGATGGATCCCTGCGAGATCTCAGAGTGACGACGAAGAGTCTTATGACGCTCCGATTGGTTCAATTTGTCGGCTTTAGTCAGGACAAGGGTAACCCGAATACCGCGCTGAAGGCAAGCCTCCATCAGATCCAGTTCCTCATTCTTTACCGTTCTCCGAATATCCATGAGGAGGAAACACCGCATTGGCGGTGTCTTTTCCAGAAAGGAAAGCAGGAGCCGCTGCATATTTGCGGCCTGCGGCCTTGAGACGCTTGCATGTCCGTATCCCGGAAGATCCACAATATAGAGAGCTTCGTTGACGAGGTAGTAATGCAGCGCTCTGGTTCGGCCGGGCTGCTTGGATACCGTGGCAAGACGTTTCCTCCTCAGGAGACTGTTGATCACACTCGACTTTCCGGCGTTGGACCTCCCTGCAAACGCAAAAGATGGCATGCGGATGGCAGGTATATCATCGGCCCGTGATACCTTGAACGCTGGTGTGATGGTTTGAATATCCACTCAGTGAGGTAATTCTTCTCCTCGAGATTTGATCAGTGGTGAATCTTTGGGATAAGCAAGTGAAGGAATGGATCCCTTCAGGGCTGTCCTCAGAACCTCATAGATGTGTTCGACGAGAACAAAGTCCATTGTATCATGAATATCCTCGGGAATGTCTTCGAGGTCCTTTTCATTCTCTCTGGGAAGAATAATCGTATTGATGCCCGCCCGGAATCCGGCGAGCACCTTATCCTTGATTCCTCCGACAGGAAGCACCTTGCCGCGCAATGTGATCTCCCCCGTCATGGCCAAATCCATGCGCACGGGGATGCCGGTCAGGAGGGATACAAGAGCCGTGGCCATCGTGATCCCCGCGGACGGTCCGTCTTTGGGGATGGCTCCCTCCGGGACGTGGATATGGATATCGAATTTCTCATGAAAATCCGGGTCGATCCCCAGAAGATCGGAGTTCGCGCGAACGAAGCTCAATGCAGCCTGTGCCGATTCCTTCATGACATCGCCCAGCTGGCCGGTGAGGAGAAGCTTGTCCTTGCCCTTCATCTTGGTGACTTCCGTGGCCAGGATGTCACCCCCGACCTCTGTCCATGCCAGTCCCATGGCCACGCCGATCTCGGCCGATTCCTTTTCTCTCTTCTGTCTTCGAAATCTGGGTTTGCCGAGCAGATCCCGGATGTCGTCTCCTTCCAGGTCCAGAGGAGCCTTTGACTTTCGGGAGATGATTTTTCTTGCGACCTTTCGGCAGATCGATGCAATTTCCCTCTCAAGATTTCGGACGCCGGCCTCCCGAGTGTAGTGCTCGATGATCTCCTGAATGGCGGATTCGGTAAAATCGATCTTCCGTGTTGTCAATCCGTGGTTCTTGACCTGCTTCGGGATGAGATGGTTCCGGGCAATCTCGATCTTCTCCCGATCGGTATAGCCGGAGATATGGATGATTTCCATCCGGTCACGCAGGGCCGGAGGAATCGGATGGATCAGGTTCGCCGTGGCAATAAAAAAGACGCGGGAGAGATCGTAATCGACATCCAGATAGTGGTCCCGGAAGGCGTTGTTCTGTTCGGGATCCAGCACCTCCATCAAGGCTGCGGATGGGTCTCCGCGAAAGTCGGCGGACAGTTTGTCCACCTCGTCCAGGAGGAATACCGGATTGACGCTCTCCGCCCTTCGCATCATCTGGATGATCTGTCCGGGAAGCGCACCGATGTAGGTTCTCCGATGGCCCCGGATTTCCGCTTCATCCCGCACTCCCCCGAGGGAGAGTCGAATGAAGTTTCTTCCGGTCGCGCGTGCGATGGACTTGGCAAGACTGCTCTTACCGACTCCCGGAGGACCGACAAAACAGAGAATCGTTCCCTGCGTGTCCTTCTTTAACTGTCGGACCGCAAGAAATTCCAGGATTCTGTCCTTGACCTTTTCCAGGCCGTAATGGTCTTCGTTAAGGATCTTTTCCGCCCGCTCGATGTTGCGGATCTCCTTCGTGGAGGATTCCCAGGGAACACCCACCAGCCAGTCGATATAGGTCCGGGATACGGTGGCCTCGGCGGACATGGGCTGCATCGCCTCAAGCCGCTTGATTTCGTGCAGGGCTTTTTCCTTGACGGGCTCCGGCATCCCTAGGGTCTCGATCTTGTCCTTCAGCTCTTGAATTTCCGCCCTGTGATCTTCCTGGAGACCCAGCTCGTCGTGGATCGCCTTAATCTTTTCATTCAGGTAGTATTCCTTCTGGGCCTTCTCCATCTGCTTCCGGACCTTCTGGTTGATCCTGCGGTCGATCTGGATCTTCTCGATTTCCATTTCAAGAAAATCCTGAAGCCTCTGCAGGCGTTCATAGGGATTCACGGTTTCCAGGAGGGATTGTTTCTCCGCCGTAGAGATCTTGATGTGTGCCGCAATGCCGTCGGCAAAGGCGTTTACATCTTCCCTGGGCAGAGTGTCGGAAAAGTGTTCAATGGCCACCTGGTTCGTAAACTTACCATAGCGGCGAAACTGCTTGACCAGCAGATCCATGAATTTACGGACTTCCGGTGTCAGTTCTCCGTGCATGAAGTGGACATTAACTTCCACAAGATAGCGGGGCTCGAGTTCCTGGAACTTTGTAATACTTGCCCGGTGGATACCCTGAACCAGGACGCGGACGTTTCCATTCGGCTGTTCGAAGTGCTGAACAATCTGTGCAATGACGCCGTAGTTGTGAATGTCCTTGGGTGTGGGATCGTCGACATTGGCGTCTTTCTGGCTCGAAAGGAAGATCCATCGGTCGGGTGTTTCAAGAGCCTCTTCGAGGGCCTTCAGGGAAGAAGGACGACCAATCATAAATGGGGCGACCATACCCGGGAAAATCACCATTTCCCGGAGCGGTATCAGCGGAAGGGTATGGGTCTGGGGTGTCAATAGGTTCATACGGCTTTCTTTACTCCTGATAATCTGATTTTTTTCTCCTCGACTTCCCTCCTGGATATCACAATCTCCCGCTCTTCCTTCATCGTCGGTGCTTCATACATGACATCGAGCATGATTTCTTCCAGAATGATCTTGAGTCCCCGCGCCCCCACCTTTCTCCGGATCGCTTCCTTTGCGATGGAGGACAGGGCGTCATCGGTGAAACGCAACTCAATCCCGTCCAATTCCAGCATCTTTTCGTACTGCTTGGTGACGGCATTCTTCGGGCGGGTCAGGATTTCCACGAGGGAGTCCTTATCCAGTTCATCCAGGGTCGAGGTGACGGGAAGTCGGCCCACAAACTCGGGAATCAGGCCGTACCTGATGAGGTCTTCCGGGTGCACCTGACGGAGAAGGTCGCCGACCCGTTCATCCTTGCGGGATCGGATAGCGGCGTTGAATCCCATAGTCTTCTCCGAGACACGCTGGGCGATCACGTTTTCGAGTCCAACAAAGGCACCTCCGCAGATGAAGAGGACGTTGGTCGTATCGATCTGAAGAAATTCCTGATGGGGATGTTTTCTTCCGCCCTGGGGGGGAACGTTGCAGATCGTTCCTTCCAGAATTTTTAGAAGGGCCTGCTGCACGCCTTCCCCGGACACGTCGCGGGTGATGGAGGGATTCTCACTCTTTCGGGCGATCTTGTCGATTTCGTCAATGTAAACGATGCCGCGCTGGGTTTTGTCCTTGTCGCCTCCCGCGGCCTGGTAGAGCTTGAGAATAATGTTTTCGACGTCCTCGCCCACATAGCCGGCCTCGGTCAATGTTGTCGCGTCGGCAATGGCGAAGGGGACATGGAGCATGCGGGCCAGGGTCTGAGCCAGGAGGGTCTTCCCCGTCCCCGTGGGGCCGACGAGAAGGATGTTGCTTTTCTGGAGTTCCACCTCGCTTCGAGGATGCCGGGTCGTGTAATCGATGCGCTTGTAGTGGTTGTAGACGGCAACGGCAAGCTTTTTCTTGGCTTCATCCTGGGAAACGACATAGCCATCCAGGAATTCCTTGATTTCCTTCGGAGTGGGAAGGTGGAACCCCTTGCCCGTAGTGTCTGCGGGTTCGTCTTCATGAATGATGTCCAGGCAGACCTGAACGCATTCATCGCAGATAAAGACAGCCGGTCCCGCAATCAGCTTTCGAACTTCACGCTGACTCTTGTTGCAGAACGAACAACGCAGGATGTCTTCGTCTTTCTTAGGCATAGGATCTCTCCACTCTGCTAGAACCGGGCAGGGTCATGACTTTATTCCTTCCGGACCACGATGGAATCTATAATTCCGTAGCGTTTTGCCTGCTCGGCATCCATGATGTAGTCTCGATCGGTATCGCCATGGATCTTCTCTTCCGTCTGTCCGGTGTGGTTCGCAAGAATTCCGTTGATCTTCTCGCGAAGACGCATGATATCTTTGGCATGGATATCGATGTCCGATGCCTGTCCCTGGAGGCCGTAGAGAAGAGGCTGGTGAATGATCACTCTCGAATTGGGAAGGGCAAACCGTTTTCCCGATGCCCCGCCTGCCAGCAGAACCGCGGCCATGCTGGCGGCCTGGCCGACGACGATAGTAGAAACGTCAGGTTTCACGTACTGCATGGTGTCGTAAATGGCGAGTCCCGCGGTTATGGAACCCCCGGGTGAATTGATGTAAAGCGAAATATCCTTTTCCGGGTTTTCCGCTTCCAGGAAGAGGATCTGGGCAATAATCAGGTTTGCGATTTCATCTGTGATGGATGTGCCCAGAAAGATGACATTGTCCTTGAGAAGGCGCGAAAAGATATCATAGGCGCGCTCTCCGCGGGGGGTCTGTTCAACTACGATCGGAACCAGCATCGTCTTCCTCCGTCAGGCGTTTGTAAAGCGAATCGTAGGTCTTTTCAAGGGAGAGATGGTAACGGATCGTTTCAAATTGACCATCTTTCCTGAGACGCTTTACGAGGACAGCCAGATCCTCGTTGGGCCCCGATTCCTCCTTGATGGCTTTGATGACTTCGCTGTCATCCACGCTGATCTTCCATTCACGCGCCATCCTTCGAAGCAGGAGCTCCTCTTGAAGTTTACGTATGGCACGCGGTTCGAGTTCCTTTTTCATTCCTTCCACGTTGACGCCATCCAGGGATACACCCTGACGGGCGAGGCGGGAAAGGGTCATGCGGAGTTCCCGGTTCATCTCGTCTTCGAGAAGGATCGGCGGTACTTCCACCGATACCCGGGTCAGCAACTGGTCGATGATGCTTCTGCGCGTCTCAGCGAGACGTTCATGGTGCTTGTGGTTTTTTAGGTTCTCCGCAATCTTTTCCCGGAAGCCTTCTACGGTTGTGGGTTCACCCATGAGTTCCGTTGCGAAAGTTTCATCGATATCGGGGAGTTCCCGGGTCTTGATCTCCTGAACGACGGCACGGTAGGAGACCCGCTTTCCCGCAAGGGGACCGCCCTCTTCCTTTGGATAATCCTTCGCGAAGGTCACCTCGTCCCCGGGGTTGGAATTTTCAAGTTCGGGGACCGGGTCATTTCCGGTCGGGCTCAAAAGCCTCTTTCCCACCGATTCCTCTTCTTCCCCATCCACGGTTCTGAACAGATCGACCACGCAGAAATTATCTTTACCACAGGAGCCATCCACGGGAATAAGCCTGGCTCTGGATTCCCGCAGTTCCTCCAGGGATGCCTGAACCTCTTCATCTTCAACCGTTACATCCATGGAAGGGAGTTCAACGCCGTCCATTTCCGGGAGGTCAATGGATGGGTAGAGATGGAGATGGACGACGATTTCCCCGGAGAAGTCGGATTCAATCGTCTTGCTCTCCACATGGGGATGGGTAATCAGATCGAGATCGTTTTCCTTCTCCGCCTCATGGAGGGATTCGTGGAGGATTTCGTGAACCAGCTCTTCCTCCACGCTGTCGCGGAAGCGGTTCAGCAGGAGGGTTTCAGGGACTTTTCCCCGACGAAATCCCGGAATGGATACCGACTTTTTCAGAGTTTTCATCGTCTTGGACAGCAGAGGACGAACATCGTCCGCCGTAAACTGGACCCGAAGAGTCCCGGATGAGGAGGATTGATTTTCGAGGCTGGTTTTCATAGTGTCTCCTTGCGAGGGCTCATGGTGCGAAAGGGGGGACTCGAACCCCCACGGGAATCCCACAAGATCCTAAGTCTTGCGCGTCTGCCAGTTCCGCCACTTTCGCGACAATGAAGAACATAACCCCCATTATTGTACCAAACTTTAAAGTATTTCTTTAACCTTTCAACGTCGACCGGGAAGTCCGCGAAATCGGTGCATCGAATATGGCGAAAATCGCTTCCCGAAAAACCGTTATATTGACGTGGGAATGGGTAAACAATTTAAATACCCCGTTTCATTCCTCATAGAGTATGAAACGGGATTATAGCACAATGCACGGGATGATTTGTGTCCATGGGTGCGCGCGGACCCTTTGCTATAATCTTAAGTCAAACGAAGCATGAAAATTCGGATGCCCATCGTGCCTGAATACAGCAGACACACGATCGGTTGACGGGAGGTCCGATTCTATGACCGATGAACATACTCTTCCGGGTGAGGATCAGAAGGAGCGCCAGACCGAGAAGATCGATCAGCCCAGATCGGTTCTTCCCACCGTGCCCGGGTTTCAGCTGGTTCGCAAGCTCGGCCAGGGGGGAATGGGGGAGGTCTACGAGGCGAACCAGATCGAACCGGTTCGCCGGAGGGTGGCCATCAAGCTGATCCGGCCCGGAATGGAAGGGGAGGATGTTCTCCATCGATTTGCCGTGGAGAGGCAGGCGCTGGCCCTGATGGATCATCCCAATATCGCCCGGGTCTTTGACGCGGGAACGACTCCCGACGGCAGACCCTATTTTGTGATGGAATACGTGGCCGGCATTCCGATCGACCGGTACTGTGATGAACACCGCCTGGAGACCAGAAAACGGCTGGAGCTCTTTCTTACGGTTTGTGGAGGTGTACAGCACGCGCATCACAAGGGGATCATTCACAGGGATCTCAAACCGGCCAATATTCTGATCTCCATGCAGGACGGGAACCCTGTCCCCAAGATCATCGATTTTGGTGTTGCCCGGGCGACTGCCGGTTTTTTATTCGGAGATTCGTCCCGGACCCTTATCGGGGATCTGCTCGGGACACCGGATTACATGAGTCCGGAGCAGGCAGACCTTTCTACGCTGGATATCGATACCCGGAGTGATGTCTATTCTCTGGGTGTTGTCTTCTATGAACTCCTTGTCGGTGCACGTCCCTTTGATGCGAAGACCCTGCGGAGCGGGGGATTTGATGAGATGCGCCGGCTGATCCGGGAAAAGGATCCGCCCCGACCCAGTACCCGCTTTCTGTCGCTGGGAGAGGCGTCGACCGTTTCGGCCAGGAATCGTCAGACGGAACCGAGAAATCTGATCCGGGAGCTCAGCGGTGATCTGGATTGGATCACGATGAAGGCTCTGGAAAAAGACCGGACGCGAAGATACAACTCGCCGTCCGATATGGCCGACGACATTCTGCGATTCCTGCGATCGGAACCGATTTTTGCACGGCCGCCCAGTGCGATGTACCGGTTCTCCCGGTTTGTCCGGAGGCACACGGTCGGTGTCGCCGCCGGGTTTATTGTTGTTCTGGCCATCATTGCCGGTGTCGCCGGAATGACCGTGGGCCTTGTAAAGGCCCAGCGTGCCGAACGTAAGGCGGAACAGGAAGCCGAGGCAGCCCGTCAGGTATCGGATTTCCTCGTGAGTCTCTTTGAAGTATCACAACCCGGCGAGTCCATGGGGGAGACGATCACAGCCAGAGAGATCCTGGATCGCGGAGTGGAGTCGATTCAGGTCGAGCTTACAGATCAGCCCCTGGTTCAGGCCCGGCTCATGGATACCATGGGAATCGTGTACAAGTCGCTTGGCCTGTATGAGAAAGCAGAAAGCCTCTATACCGCCTCGCTGGAGATTCGCGAGGACAACCTCCCTGAAAATCATCCGGACGTTGCCACAAGCCTGAATCACCTTGGTCTTTTTTACGATGGACAGGGAAAGTACGAGGAAGCCGAACCACTCTACAAGAGAGCTCTGACCATCAGGACTGAAGTTCTTGGAAAGGACCACGGAGAAGTGGCCCTGATGTGGAACAACCTGGGGCTTCTCTACTGGCATCAGGGGCTTTACGAAAAGGTTGGACCCTGTTATGAGGAGGCCCTGAAAATCTGGGAGAAGGTGGAAAAACCGGATCAGGCAAAGATTGCCATGGTCCTGAATAACCTTGCCTCCCTGCGGTATAAGGAGGGGAACTATTCAGAGGCCGTATCCTTCTTTACCCGGGCACTGGGAATTCGGGAAAAACTGCTGGGGGAGAACCATCCGGATGTTGCCAATGCCCTCAACAACCTGGCGACGGTCCACTTTATCCTGGGAGAGTACAAAGAAACTGAGAAGCTCCTGCTTCGATCCCAGGCCATTCGGGAAAAGGTGTACGGTCCCAACCACCCGGAAATTGCGCTTGGGCTGAGGAACCTGGCCGTCTTTTACAAGAAGAGAGGCGAGTACGAAAAGGCGGAACCGCTTCTTTTGAAGGCACTGGAGATACGAAAGGCGACGCTTCCAGAAGATCATCCCGATATTGCTTCCGCCCTGGCAAGCCTGGCCAACCTCTATAACGATTTGAACGATCCGGCAAAGGCTGAACCGCTCTTCAGGGAAGCCATTACCATGCAGGAGAAAGTTCTGGGATCCGAACACCCGGACCTGGCTCCCAACCTTAGGGACCTGGCGGTCTGCCTGACGAAGCGGGAACGGTACGGGGAAGCGGAGAAGCTCTTTGAACGTGCGTTATCCATCCAGGAGAAGGTCCGTGGAAACGACCACCCCGCCATCGCTGGAATTCTGAAGGGAATGGCCGCGCTTTACGTGAACCAGGAACGATACCAAGAAGCGGAAACGCTCTATAAACGGGCGATTTCGATCCTGGAAGCCAAGTTCAAACCCGACCACCCGGATCTAGTTGCCATGAAAACCAGCTACGCCGATCTCCTCCGCAAGACCGGAAGAGAAACCGAAGCCAGAGAAATCGAGAAACAAGGAAAATAACAGGTGTGACATGCAATGCTCACCAGGGGATTGGTATAAAGTACTGCCGGAAAAAGGAGACGTTTTTTCCGGAGACACGTAACGAGTACATGTCCCCGCGAGTCCCGCTTTTTCCCGGGGGGAGTGGGTGGGGAAGGCGAGGAGGAGAGGGTGGGAATGAGCCGCGTAGGAGTTGACGCGACGGTACCCTCGATCGGACCCCGGAGCGCGATTCCGGGGGGAGTGGGTGGGGAAGGCGAGGGGGAAAGGGTGGGAGTGAGCCGCGTAGGAATCGAACCTACAACCCACGGATTAAGAGTCCGTTGCTCTGCCAGTTGAGCTAGCGGCCCGTAGTTTTGAAAAAACCAGAGAGAGTGTATCTGATTATTGGTTGGAGGTCAAGCGAGGATGGCTAGGTCTTTTTCATCACCAGCTTTTTGAATTCCGCATTTCCATATTCCCGGCTCCGGGCAAGGATGACCACGGCGGCGGCACCCTGCGTGAATGCCGGTATGGAAAAGACGAGGCGGATCTTCCCATCTTCGGCCGTGATTCCGCTGAACACCTCCAGAGGTTTGGCCAGGAAGGTCGTCATCACCCGGACTTCCACGGGAACATTGGGTATGCTCTGGCCGGAAAGGCTCGTAGAGATCTTGATCACCTGATCAACCTTCTGACCGGCATAAAACTCCAGGTTGTCGGGGATCACGATTTCCAGCTGGTCCTTTTCCTGCGCTGTGGAAAGGTATTCGAGAATGACTTCATCCAGGGTCTTGGCTTCCGGTGCTTCCCCATTCAGAAGATCGGAAGGAATGGTCTGGGTTGTTTTCTCGATGGTGATCACTTCTTCCTCTTCAACGGGAACGGTGAGCTTCGTGGGGGGGAGATCCTTCTTGGGAGCCAGCCGACCGCGCTTGATAGCCGCGATCAGGGTTCGGTGCTGGTTCTCCATGAGGGCCCGGATTTCCTTCTCCGTAATCCCCTTGACGAGCTTTTCCTTGTATTCAATCCGCTTGGAAAATATGATCGCGCCGCCCATGTAGACCAGGGATTCGATATACGGATTCTCAATGCCCTTGTCTTCGGTCTGGACGTGATACACTTTAGAGTCGAAATCGACGTCGGTATTAAAGCCTGTGATCATAGATTCAATGTTCCCGGGCTATTCTCCCTTAAAAGGAGGTCATTGTCAATGTTAATCAAGGATTTTAGGTTATGGAAAAGGTCCTAGGCGTACCCCGTGAACGGCTGAAAGGATACCTCCCCAGACGGAACCTGTTGAAGGGGTACGTGGACGAGGTTCTCACGATCGGAAGTAAATACGGAGAGTACCGTTCCCGATCGGAGGTAGAAACCGATCCCGACTTTAAACAGCTGATTCCTTACGTTTTTCTCACGACGGACCAGGAGATCTTTATCTATCGGCGATTGACCGGAGGAGGGGAGAAACGGCTTCACAACCTGGTCAGCCTTGGTATTGGCGGCCACGTCAACGATCTGCATGAAGATCCTGAGGTGAACTGGTGCATGAACATGGCGCGGGAGATCCATGAAGAGCTCCACCTGACGTCGCCCTACAGCCTTCACCCCTTCGGTATTCTGAACGAGGATATTACCGATGTATGTACCGTTCATCTTGGAATGGTCTATGAAGCCCGGGTCCATAACCGGGATAAGGTCTCCATCAAGGAGAAGGGTGAACTGGAAGGGGACTGGCACAGCCTCAATGCCCTGGAAGAACTCTACACCCACATGGAAGTCTGGAGTAAGATTCTATGCGAAACGATTACGGGAAAACAGCCCTGAAGCGATGGTTTTTTCTATGCGTTCTTCTCCTGCCGGCACTGGCATGGACATCCGGGGAACGTATCTCGATGGAAGATATTTTCAAGAATAAAACCTATGCCCGTTCCGAGCCGAGGAACCTTACGTTCAGAAACGAGGTTCTCTACTATATCCAGGACGGCGCCCTCTTTCAATGCAGCCTGACGGACAATACCCGTCATCTCGTGTCGCTGCCGCCCGTACTCACAGATAAAAAGATTTCCGACCTGGCACTCTTTTCTGAAGGGGAGGGAATGGTAATTACGGCGGATGGCACGCCGTACTGGCTCGAGGGGGAGAAAGTCCTCGCTTCTCTTCCTCCCGGATCCCGTTTCGCCCTGTCTCCCTCGGGATCGGGAATCGCTTATACAGATGGGTATAACATCTCCCTGATGGATCGGGAAGGGAAGCCCCGGCCCATCACGACCGACGGCACCGAACTTGTTTTTTACGGACAGCCGGACTGGGTATACGAAGAGGAGTTTGAGCTTTCGGAGACCCTGTTCTTTTCCCCCGACGGCCGTTATCTCGTCTTCTTCCGGTTTAATGAGAGCGAAGTTCCGAGATATCCCCTGAATGATGATCCCTTACCCCATTCCACCGTAACCTGGCAATTCTATCCCCAGCCGGGAGATCCAAATCCGCATGTCGATCTCGGGATTGCAGATCTGTCCACAGGGGAAGTCTCGTGGGTCGCCTCTTCCGGCGATGATGGATACCTTGTCCGGGCCGAATGGTCGGCTACGGGGGACGGAATCTATATCCAGCTGCTCGATCGGGCTCAGCATACCCTGCGTCTCGTGAAATATATCCCCGATTCTGTCGAATCGAAAACTCTCCTCACGGAAGAAGATGACCACTGGATCAACCTGGAAGACGGCGGGATCTTTCCCTTGAAGGACGGAAGCTTTCTATGGTCGTCTGAACGTTCGGGATATCGACATCTCTACCGCTATTCCGCCGATGGGTCACGGGTTCAGCCCGTAACCCGGGGTTCATGGTCGGTGACTTCCGTGGACTGGGTGGATCCGGAGGGTAAGAGTGTGATTGTCACGTCGACCGATCCTGATCCCGCTCAGAGACAGGTTTATCTTGTGTCGATGGAAACTCTGAACCGCACCCGGTTGTCCGAAGGTGACGGGTTCCACTCGATCAAGGTTTCGGAAGATGGGCGATTCATGGTGGACTCCCATTCGAATTGCTTGATGCCTACCCGGACCTGGGTCATCGATCGAACAATGAAGACCAAGAGCTTACTGGATGATTGTGCCACCCCAGCGTACGCCAAATTGACTCTTCCAGATCTTCAGCGTGTTGAGATCCCCACGTCGAGGGGTTATTCCATTCCCGGGCTGATTCTGCGCCCTTCTCCCCTGAAGGAAGGAAAACGCTATCCGGTCCTTCACTACGTTTACGGCGGACCCCACGCACAGGTCACCCTGGACCGATGGAGTTCCACGAACCTCTGGTATACCATGCTTGTCCAGCGCGGGTACGTAATCTATATGGTGGATAACCGGGGCTCCGCGGGAAGAGGCAAACCGTGGGAAGATGCTGTTGCAGGAGAGTTCGGGCCGCGGGAGCTTGAGGATCAGTTATCCGGCCTTGCCTATCTGAAGGATCAATCCTGGGTCGATAAGGACCGCATCACCCTGTTCGGCTGGTCCTACGGCGGATTCATGACCCTCTACGCGCTGACTCGCTCTGCGGCCTGGGCGGCGGGAATTGCCGTTGCGCCTGTGACAGACTGGATGCTCTATGATTCGATCTATACGGAGCGCTATCTGGGACTTCCGGACCAGAATCCGGAAGGCTACAAAAGGAGCAGTCCCATTCACCAGGCGGAGAAGGTCAGGGCCCCGCTGATGCTTGCCCACGGCTTCCGGGATGACAACGTCCACGTGTCCCATACAATTGGTTTTATCGATTCGCTCATCGAGGGACAGGTTCCCTACACCCTTTACCTTTTTCCCGGGAAGAGCCACGGGATCCGGGGAACCTCGGACCGTATCTTCCTCTTTTCCAGAATGACCGATTTTCTTGAAACGATTGCAGGG
Organism: Thermoanaerobaculia bacterium; assembly: GCA_035593605.1. Classification (NCBI taxonomy): domain Bacteria; kingdom Pseudomonadati; phylum Acidobacteriota; class Thermoanaerobaculia; species Thermoanaerobaculia bacterium. The sequence goes on from DAOSWS010000005.1 coordinate 47,829, forward strand.
GGAAATTCGAAGTAAGCCCGACCCGGCAGGGAAATCCGGGCTAGTCCCAGGACCACCCTGCGTGGGAGGTGAGGCGATCGACTTTATCTCCGGACAGGGAGCCCCGCCGGTAAGCCTTTTTCTGATTTTTCACCCATGTACCCAGCTGGAACCCGTCCGGTGATGTGTAATTCAGGAGTACATCGGCGCTTCCCGTATCCCGGACAAATTCGAGCAGGTGCTGATAGGCCATGAGCCAGGCATTTTCACGGGCATCCCACGTCCATCCCGGCAATGCATCAAACAGCTGTTGTTGATCCTCGGTGAGACGCCCCTCGTTGTTGAACGTTCGTTGAAGACGGACCCAGTCTCCCAGGGGAAAACCATCTGAATCCCGGTAATGAGCGAGGATGTACACGTGACCCCGCTCTTTCACGTACCGGGAGAACTTCTGAAAAATGTCATGCCACCGCATATCTTCCGGGGGAATCGTGTGAAGTGTGGATACGGAATCCATCATGGACACCATCTTACGGCAGATGGCTCTGCATGACAATGGGCAGTTTGTACCGATGCCTCTCAGGAAGCCAGGATTTCTTCACGCAATCCGGATTCGTTCAGGATGGCTTCCGATCGATCATTTCGCTCCGTGAAGACGATTCCGCCGGGACGAATCGCCCGGAGATATGTCATGATTTCTGCCAGGGTCGGCTCTTCATGCCAGGGAAGATTCGCATCGACAGGGATTTGCGGGTCTGAGGAGAGGGAAATAACAAAGGGGGGCGAGGGAAAGTCGAGATTCACACAATCATGCCATCGACTTTCGCTGATCACGAGAAGGTCGCCGGATAGAGAAGAGTCAGGTTTCCATGCAATAAAGGGGGAAAGAGGAAGTCCCGCGCGGCTGGCCAGGGACGTCAGTTTAAATATCTCCCAGTCCAGAGCGCAGAGTGTGGACGTGGACTGGAGAAGATAGAGGACATCCTGCGCTCTGCCATAATTTCCGGAGACTGTGATGACTGGAAACATTCCCCGGGAGCGGGCAAGGGTCAGGGCTCCCCGGAGGCGTCGAGCCATCTCCGGGATTGAGAGGCTCTGTACGGAACAGATTCGAGAGGGGGTATGCATCAGGATAATATCAGCGCTGGGCAGGGCGGTCGGTGGTCCCATGGGAGAAGGGGACATGGAAAATTTTCCTGAGTACAATATGGAAAATTTCCCCCGGCGGAGCAGGATCTGCGAACTTCCCGGACCTCTACCCCCGGGAAGCAGAGTAATGCTTACCCGTCCCAGACTGTACTCTTCTCCCAGACGGTACGCCGTACAGCGGAGAACATTCGGCCCCAGAAGCGCCTGAAATCGGGATGTGAAAAGGGTTCCATGTACCATCGACGCATGCTCCGCCGGCGGAAATGGAAAGGAATGAAAAACCTCTTCCCCCGCAAATTCGCAATCCAGTCTCCAGGAAAGGTCGGGAAGACGGGTAAAGGCGGGAGGCGTGAGGCTGGCGGCAAGTGGATTGGACATGTTCACCTCTGAGTACGGAGCCCGGCTGCAGTTCGTTAATGATCCGGATTGAAACGGGAATAGAGGCACAGGTATTTCTGGTTTGGATGGGTATATTCAATACGCCTGGAGGTTCCATGAATCGCAACTATCGTTTGATGGCCATCGCAGTGGGATTTCTTCTTCTTACCTTCATCTCGGGTTCGCTGACCCTTTATGCCGGCGGGAGACGGGACCGGATGCCCCGGGATTACAAGGCTTTACTTGAAAAAGCAGATTCTCTATGGGCGGAGTATCTGAAAGCCGATAAGAAATTCCACGAAAAGGGACGCACCGATATTGGCTCTCATATCGTGACTCTGGCTCAGATCCATGACCAGCTTTCGGATTTACTGAAAAAATGGCAACAGTACGAGATGCCCGACGGTCTGGTCAGTATGGATCTGAAAGTCGGGCTTGCCCTGGAACTTCAGATGTCCGCGATAAATGCGGAGATCATCGGATTACTCGATCAAAATCAGGAGATGCTGGAGCTGAGTGAGGATCTCGATCAGGATTACAGTTTCGTCGTGGACTCCATTTAGTTCGTACGGAATCAGTCATCCCCGGGGAAGTCATCGATATCCCGGAATGGTTTCTTCTGGTTCCTGAAGTCCGGCCGGTAATATTCGGGGGATGAGCGCAAATCCTGCACGTAGCCGTGATCTCCCTCCATAAAGGTGCGGTGTGCAAGAATGACCTGATGCCACTCCGCAGGATTAATTCTCCGGCCGATTTCTTCCCGGTAGGGCGAATAACCGGCCCAGTGGGAAGGATAATATTGGGACATGAGGCTGACGGCGACCCGGGGAGAGAGGCTCTCCGCGATCCATTTCAGGGTATCTGCCGTTCCCGAGAGATTGTGGGGTAAAACCAGAAGCCGAATCAACAATCCTCTCTGCAGGGCGCCATCCGACTCCATCCAGGATTCTCCTACCTGTCGAAACATCTCCGATACTGCTTCCCGTGAACGCATCGTGTAGTCGGGCACGCCGGAATAAAGACGGGCTTTTTCCGGATCGGCATATTTCAGATCCGGGAGGTAGATGTCCACGATCCCGTCGAGAATACGAAGGGCTGCCACGCTGTCGTACCCATTGGAATTGTAGACAATGGGAATCCGGAGGCCTTTTTTCGCCGCAACCAGCAACGCGCAAAGGAGCTGGGCGGTCTGATGAGTGGGAGAAACCCAGTTGATATTGTGGCATCCGGCATTCTGAAGATCGATCATTCGGCCGGCAAGTTCCTCTGAGCTTTCCAGGGAGAGGGTGATATCTTGACAGGGTTGAGAGATCTGGTGATTCTGGCAATAGACGCAGGCCAGGTTGCAGTGGCCCATGAAGATCGTTCCCGATCCCCGGTTTCCCGAGATGGGAGGTTCCTCTCCAAAGTGGGGCGTATGAGATGAAACCACCGGATCGCGTCCTGTGCCACAGCGTCCGAGTTGCGTACGGCGGTCCACCCGGCACTCCCACGGACAGAGTGTGCAGGGGGAAGAAAGGGATTTCAGAGCCCGAACACGGGACTGAAGTTCGCCGCTCGCGAGAAGTTTCACATAACCCGGTACCGGGGAGGACATGGTAAAATTATACAGGGAAAGGGGTACTGAAACCTACAGGAATTCCAGGGAGGTAGCCATGTCGCAACCACGGTGGGTCGCTTCCGATGAAGACCTTCGAAACATGGACACAACGAAGGCCCGGGATCTCATTGTCCGATGTTTTTATGAAGCACAGAAGGAAACTCTGGCCCGGGCAAGAAAACGACTGGGTCAGAGTGATGATGAAGAAAAGCTCTTTTCCGGAATGGAATCGATGGTCCGCACTGTCTTTAAAGAGTGTGGTGTGGACTACAACACGCCTTCTCCGGAAGATCTTCATTGTGTGATTGAAGTTCTGGCACGCAAGGCCGAGGCCTGGGGAACTCCGGACGATATCATCGAACATCACAAAGGACAGATCGAGAAAATTCTTTCCACCATCCACTGATACGACACCGGTTTGGACATTCAGTGTGACAATTTCTCCAGTTTCGAGTGGTCTTGTCACCCCCGATCTTTGTGATAGAATGAACATCCCATTATGATGATCGACCTTCCACGCAAACGGATCGTGACCATTTCCTCCGGTAAGGGAGGGGTTGGAAAAACGACATTTGCGATCAACTATGCCCTTACTCTGAGCCGGTTTGCACCGACAGTGCTCGTCGATCTTGACACGGGAACCTCTTCCATCCGCAATGTCATTGATCTTGATGTCAAGTATGACATTTACCATTTTCTCCGCCGGAACCGGCCAATGCATGAATGTCTGACGCCATTTCCCGAGAAATGGGATCCCGATGGGAACTATCGGAATCTTGGAATTGTTGCCGGTCCCACGCACTATATTGACGATATTGCCAACCTTACGGCGCATAACAAGGACAAGATCATTGACGGGGTAAACAACCTCCCGGCCAAGTTCATCGTACTGGATATGAAAGCCGGAGTCGATCCCAACGTGATTGACTTTTTACCCTTTTCCAATACGGGAGTTCTGGTTTTTACACCGCATCTTCCCGCGGCCACCATGGCCGCATCCGATATTGTGAAAGCCATTCTCTTCCGCAAACTGCGGGTAATCTTCTCACTGGAATCACCCTTTTACGAGTATGTTGGTCATCGACGAAGAAATTTCGAGCTGATCAACCAGCTCATCAACGAAGTGGAAGATTCCTATGACGATCGTCTTCCCAACCTGGAAGCTTTCCTGGTCGATCTCAGAAATGCTTTTGGGGAGCATCCCATTGTTGAACGGGTTCAAAACGCGCTCGAATACTTCAATGTCTACTACGTTTTGAATCAATTCAACGGTGTAAAGGAATCCTACGACAACGCGGTCCGACCCTTTGTCGGTAATATATTTGACAACGTCTCCGAGCGGCTGAACGTCATTAATCTTGGCTGGGTGATGGCTTCCCCGGAAGTACACAAGGCCAACTGCTCGAGGATTCCGGCGCTTCTCTACGAAACGATCCAGAAGAAAAAGAAGGTTAACCCAATTGAAAAAGAATTGGGACATCTGGCCAATGTCTATCTGGGACTGAAAACCGAAAAGACTCTCCGGAAGAAAATTCCTTCTAGCTATAGCAGGTCGGACCCATCGGATATCCTTGGACAGCAGATCGAGCTCATGAATCGAATGCATGAGGACATGGAAGGAAAGAACTACAAGGATAACTTTCTTTACTGTGCCTATCGGACGCTCCATCTGATGAACAGCAGAAGGGTGCAGGATTTTGGAGATGTGAAGGTATTCCGTCCGGAAGAAATCCTTCACGCCATCTTTAATTCTGCGCGCCCTTCCTGACATATTCTCCTCGCCGGATCTTCCTGAACATTACGTTGACTCAGATCCCACCATGATTAGCCAGGACATTTTCCTATAAATATAACTATATAGCAATAAAAACTACTTGACAAACTATAAAGTATGGTAGTATACTCCTTGTGAAATCTATTACAAGGAGGGGGTTGTGAGACAACTTCGTTTTTTGCTGATTGTACTGATGGTGCTTGGTGTGGCCTTCGCGGGTCTGACCGCGGAAGGCGCAAAGTCCGGAAAGGAACTCTTCAAGTCAAAGTGCCGTGCATGCCATGGCAAGGAATCGAAAGATGGAGAGTTTACTCCGCTGACGTACATCCAGGATCAGTGGACGCGGTTTTTCGAGAGGAAGTACACATCCAGGCATGATGGACTTCTCTTTCCCGATACCGATCAGAAGGTTCTGGATGTGGTGACCGAAGAGGAACTTCAAAAAATCAGGGAATTCCTCGTGGACCATGCCGCTGATTCCGAACAACCGGAAACCTGCGGCTAAACCGACGCAATCAATACTGGAGGATCAAATCAAATGAAAACATGGATCATTCTATTTCTTTCTGCGCTGGTTCTTTCTGTCGGTCTGGTGCGGGCCGATGCTCCCACCTCCGACGAAATTAAGAAGTTGAAAGATGAGATCGAAGATCTCGAGGATCGTCTCAACGAGGTCGAGAAGAAATCGGTCATGGATCGTTTAAGCTTTTATGGGGATTACCGCTTTGAGGCTTCATCGATCGATGGTTCGGTTCCCGACCATTATGACGGCATGGTTCTTCAGAACCTGATGATCGGTACGATGTTTTACTACGGTGCCACGGGCCAGTTTCCCATGGGAACCGGCGACGTGCAGAATTTTATCGCGACCAATTACGCGGACTGGCTCTATTTCACCAACAATCTGACCTTTGATCAGCTTTACTCCATGATGTCGCTGTTTCCTCCGGAGATGCAGCAGCAGCTCATGATGATGCTTCTTCCCGATGCCTACCGCCAGGGATACGATTACAGCAACGACATCATCTATACCAACCGTCTTCGCTTGAGCTTTAAAGCCGATGTCGCGAAAGATATTGAATTCTCGGGCCGCCTATCGATGTACAAGGCATGGGGGGATTCCACCGGTGTGCAGGTTTTTAACGGTCAACCCACATCCATGAATATAGACGGCACGACAACGCAGGTACCCAACAGCGATATCCTCAGGGTCGAGCGGGCCTATTTCAGTTGGAAAAATATCTTTGGGTCACCTCTCTATCTCTCCATCGGCCGTCGTCCCTCTTCCTCAGGCCCTCCGATGCATCTTCGTGAAGGTGAAATGAGAGGGGGGACCCCGCTGGGGCTGGCCGTGGAGTATCAATACGATGGTCTGACACTTGGTTATTCTTTTCTGGATCATCATTCCACATTCCGTCTTTGTTACGGCGTAGGATTTGAATCGGGTTTCGGGCAGGCGGCGGAACTGAAGTCTCCCGCGGATCGTCTTGAGGACGTTCACATGGGGGGGATCAACTGGGATATTTATCAGGATGAATCGATGCTTGTCCAGACCACAATCATGCGTGCCTTTGACGTGACCGATGGGTTCAACGGACTGGTGGTAATGCCCGTGAATCCTCTGACCGGTGAATCGGTCAATGCGCCGGTCGTTATGCGCTATACTCCATCCGCGAATCTCGGGAACATCGACCTTGCCGGATTCATGGTCCTGCGGCGGGACGGTCCCGTGGACTGGTTTATTAACTATGGATACATGAAGAGTCATCCTGATCCCATCACCACCCCCTTCGGCGGACTCTTCAGCGATCCCTTCGAAGTACCGGAGTCCCAGACCGGTCACGCGTACTATGCGGGCCTTCGATACAACTTTTCCAATGAAAAGACCATGCTTGGACTGGAATTCAACCACGGTTCCGAGTACTGGTTCAACTTCGCGCAGGGTGCTGACGATCTCGTTTCTCCCAAGCTTTCTACTCGAGGGGATGTTTACGAGGCTTATATCCTTCATCAGCCCAACAAGCATGTTCTCTTGAAATTAGATTACATGCGCTACGATTACGACTATTCCGGTTCCGGCTGGCATGTGGGTGCCCCGAAGAAGCTGGATGAAACGCCGATCCTGGGATTTGCCACCTTTGATGAAGTGGATGTTCTTTCCTTCTCTCTGATCACCAGGTTCTGAGGCTGTCATGAAGCGAATTCCATTTCTTCTGGTGTTACTGGTTTTTACAGCCCTGCTGCCGGCTGGAACTCAATCGTACAGCCACCAGGAGTATTTCGAGCATTATGAAGGTACGCAGACCTGCCTGGAATGTCACAGGGCGGAAGCGGAAACCTTTTTCCACTCACAGCACTATCAGTGGAAGGGGGAGACCCCCAATCTCGTCAACTCCGGCGGGAAAAAGCTCGGCAAGATCAACACGATGAACGATTTCTGCACGAACCCCTCGGGGACCTGGATCGGCAAATTCACCAATGCCGCGGGAAACGTGGTCTCCAGAGGATGCAGTCAGTGCCATGCCGGTCTTGGGCTCCTCCCTTCGGAGTCGATGTCGGAAAAACAGCTCCTCAACATCGATTGCCTGCAGTGTCATGCCATGGGCTACAGACGGGATGTCTATGAGGAAGAGAACGGCTGGGTCTGGAAACCCATTCTCTGGAACAACCCGGAGGGTCTCGATTCCGTTTCTAAACGCATTACTCTTCCCACCCGGGATATGTGCCTGCGGTGCCACGCGGGTGCGGGCGGCGGTCTCAATTACAAACGGGGAGACATCGAATATGCCATGAAAAAGGCCGACCGTTCCTATGACGTTCATCTGGGCAGCGGAATGGAATGCCTCGACTGTCACCGCGGAAAGGACCATCGCCTGATTGGAAGGGGTGCGGATCTCTCAGCCACCGATATGCCCGGTTATCGTCTGACATGTGATGAAGAGGGCTGTCACGTCAACCCGCCCCATCGTTCGGCCCAGATCAACGCTCACCTGAAACGGGTCAGCTGTACATCCTGTCATATCCCTGAATTTGCCAAGGTGGAAGAAACGGATCTATTTCGTGACTGGAGCAAAATTATCTACCACGAGGATCTCTCCAAGTATGAAGCGACGATGAAACACGGTCTCCACGTTCAGCCGGTCTATGCCTGGTGGAATGGAGACTCCACGGCGCAGTTTCTGGGGGATCCGGTAAAGTTGAAAGACGGCAAGATTCAGATGATGATGCCGGTCGGATCCAGAAATGATCCCGGTTCCAAAATCTATGCCTTCAAAGCTCACGGTGCCATTCTTCCCGTGGAAAGAGAAACAAAGGTTCTACTCCCTATCAAAGTCACGACGGTTTTTACATCCGGCGATATTGATAAGGCCGTCCATGAGGGTGCGAAAGCCTTCTACGGGAAAGATATCAAGAACTATGACTGGGTGGAATCGATTCGGTACATGGGGCTGTTCCATGAAATCCCCAGAGCCGAAGAGGCACTGGAATGTCTGGACTGCCACGGTTCATCCGGTCGAATGGATTTTAAAGCGCTGGGATATGATGGAGATCCTCTCCTGAAAAAACTTACGCAGGAGTAGTCAATCCGAAAGAATTATCCAGATTTGCGTATCCATTTTCCCTCTATATGAAGTGATTTTATGATAAGCCCCGGGCAAGCCCGGGGCGTTTTTTCATACTGAAGGAGAAAATGCCTTACGGTTCTTACTTCACTACCTTCAGGGCCTCATCGGTCGCTTTCAGAATCGGTTGAGTTGAAATGGAAGCACCCACGGCATTCTTCATCCAGGCCTCGGGGATCAATCGGCCCGCCGCACACATGCGTGGCATCTCTTCTCCGAGGTTTTTTCCTTCCAGGTAATGGCTGATCTGAAACTCGATCAGCTGCCCCAGAGGATAGTCCGGGAGGTACATGGCTCCATCGATCATGTGGGAGTAAATAGCCAGGATCGGTTCATCTTTTACGCCGAATATGTCGGAGTAATACTGATTCCAGACATCTTTGGCGATGGAAAGAACAGCTTCCCGAAGCTGGGCAGGTGTCGCACCGGGGTGGTCGTAGAGCCAGTGCCAGACCTTCATGTCCACCAGGGATACCCCCATGATTTCATAAGCGGCCCAGACCTTGTCGAGGGTCTCCAGGTACTTCGCATTCGGATCGTCGACGTTGATGCCGAGAACCTGCAGATCCTTACCCTGAAAGACGAAGGCAAAGGCCTCGGTGAAGGCTGTATTGGGTACACCGCGTAGTTCATAGTAGTCCACATCGTGAAGCGTCAGGGTCTGCTCGACGTTGTGACCCAGCTCATGCATGGCAATGTTGAAACCCTTATAGTTCATCCCATCCTTTGGTACACGTGTCCGCAGGCGGGATTTTTCACTCTTCATTTCCGCACCCCAGGCGTGGCCGGCTCCCCGGGCGGGATCGACGGCGATTTTCGATGCGATAAAGGAAGCTTTTCCCTTTTCAAAGCCGAGGGATGTGAGGATGTTTGGAATATCCTTTTCAAAGGCTGCGAGGGTCGGATATCGCGCTTTTACCTTCTTATCCAGGAGATCCTCCGAAATGGTGCTTCGCGATTTAAACCCGTCATACCAGATGTCAAAGGGTTCAAGATTCCTTCCCAGCCTTTTCTGGATGAGGGCACCGACCCTTCGTATCTCGGGGGAGGACATGAGATCGGTGAAGAGCTTTTCCACGGTTGCCTCGGGAATTTCCCGGTCCTGCTCAAAGCGCCGTGCAATGTGGGTCGGCAGGGTGGGGTAGTAGGGATCCAGGAGCCGCATGGCCTGATAAGTGGAGAGGAAGTGGCCGTACCGGGTGTCGGGCTCCCGTTCCGCAGTGGAAGGTTTTCCGTCCTTGAAGAGGGTATTGGAATAGGGAGCCCAGGTATCGTCCTCGTTGTTAATAACGGAGGCCGGGATTTCCTGCTGGATGATCCGTTTCATGACCTGGTAGATCATCTTTTGCCGGGCGAGACCCTTATCGTCGGCATACTGGGCTTTCAGCTCATCTCTTAGGCCCCAGTGGGAGATCAGTTTCAGATCCGCCGGAAAGAGAGATTTACCGTCTTCGGTCCGGAGGTTCCCCATGTAGATGTTGTAGTCCGCAATATAGGTGTCCGCGTCTGTCGTGACCTGGGAGATCTTCTGGTAGACCTCGGCGGGTACCCGGGATATATACTCGTCCCCGACACGGGCATAGGCCCAGTCCAATCGTGACCATTTGGGATACGTTTCAGATTTTTCCTCCAGGGTCATGAAGGGAAAGTTGAGAACGACCATAAAGGCAATCTTGTTCTGGAAAAGATCCTCGGTCAGATGGGCGGCCGGGTTGTACTGGCCGAAGAGCATATCGATCGGAAGGATGTCTCCCGTATCCAGATGAAGAGGGATCTTAAGATCGAGAAGCATCTTGTTAAAGTGGCCGCTCAGGACCTCCTCATGCTGCTGAAGGTGGAGGAAAGTCTGTTTCAGCTGATCTTTATCGCCGATGAAATTTTCCGAACAGAAGGTTACAAAATCATCAGGAGTTCCATCCTGCTCCCGCCAGAGGGCCGCCACACCCTTCACTCCCTTTTGGATGCGCGCCGATTCTGCAGGGAAATGACTTACAATCGTGTTCATGGCGCGCAGAATCGTTGCGTCATCCACGGCGGAAGGCCCTCCGAAGAGAGGAATCCAGGTCAGCGTAACGAGTAGAGAGACAATGAACATGGTTCGAAACATGGGTCACCTCGAAAATTGGGTTCATTCGTGCGAGTCGATGCATACCGTTCACTCAGAAATACGATGGAATCGTCCTCCCTAAAATACGGGTCCGGGATTCGCCGCCACTTCCGTAAGGAGAACGTCGACCGCTTTATCCACCTGCAGATCCTTGTGATCCTTACCCCAGATTTCAGGAGGGTTCACTACGATGTAGTCGGGAACCGCCCCGTGGTCCTCCATGTTGATCCGGTCCTTGTATGTGTACCAGCCCCGTGTGGGGATCCGGAAATAGGAGCCGTCGAGCAGGGCTGTGCCGTCGGTGGAGATGACGGAGCCGTTGGTTTCGACACCGACGAGTTTGGCAAGTCCCAGGGTTTTGATTGCGTGGGAAAAGATCTCCGCGTTGGAAAAGCTGTCCTGGTTGCAGAGAACGATAAAGGGTTTTTTCCAGGTAAATATTTGTTTGCGTTCGATGTCAGGGTATCCCTTCCCGCCGCCGCGGGGAATCGTTACGGCATGGGGTTTCTGAGCCAGATGGTTTAATACCAGATCGGTTGTCCATCCACCGCCGTTATTTCGCACGTCGATCAGGATTCCGTCCTTGTCATAGGCTTCCGCATAGAGCTCGGCGCTGAAAAGGTCAAGATTATCCTGGTCCATGTAACGCATGGCGATATATCCAAGTTTCCCGCCGGATTTATCATGGACGTAGGCTCTCATCTGGTCGACGTAGTCCTGAAAGAGAAGTTCACGCAGAGCACCGGAGGAAATCGGGATGAATGCCATCATGAGTTCTTTCCCGTCCCGCTGAACGCCAAGGGCCACTCTCTGCCCGGCTGTTCCCTGGAAGGGATGGAAGAAATTGTCTTCGGCTGTGAAGGTGTGATCGTTGACTGAGGTGATTACGTCACCGGCCTTCAGGGGGGATACGGGATCATCTGCCGGAGATTTGGGAAGGACGCGAAGAATTTTGAACCCGGCACCCGAATACGCTGGATCAAGGTCGATCCCCAGATATCCAGTCCCGGGATAGGGACTGTCGTCATCCGGCGGATAGATACCCAGATGGGAAGCGTTAAGTTCCCCCAGCATATGCAGCATGACGGTGTCGAAGTCCCTTCGAGCCACGGCCTGTCGTGCCAGGGGAAGGTACTTCTCCAGCATCGCCTTCCAGTCCACACCGTGGAATTTTGGATCATAAAACCAGTTATTCAGAATCGACCAGCCCTCTTTGAACACTTCAGCCCGTTCTTCGGGAAGGTCGATCATCATTCCCGCTTTGAACGCGATCGATTCGTTTTTGGAACCGTCTGCGGAGATCTTGTTGATGGATCCGCCCTTGGCGAGAAAGTAGATGAAGCTGCCGTCCTTCGTGAAGGCCAGGTGAGACGGCTCTTTTCCTCCGTCGGTGAGTTTTTTCTCGTTCTTTCCGGTCCGGTCGATGATGTATAAATCCTTCTTGCCGTCGTTGTCGGAAACGTAGGCAATCTTTTTGCTGTCGGAAGAGATCGCAATGTCCGTCTCTTCGCCGGGAGTTTCGGTCAGCCGACGAACGCGTTTCCAGATATCGTCTTTGTCTATCTTCACTGTGACAGCGGGTTTTTCATCTTTCTTTTCCTTATCTTTATCCTTGTCTTTTTTCTTCTTGTCCGTTCCCTTTTCGTCGTCTTCTTTGGCAGGTTTGGACTTGGCGGCTTCTTCTTCATCCAGCCTCTGTTCTTCCGTCTTGATGTCTTCTTCCTTCGTCAGCCAGACGTAGAAGACATCGTATTTATAGCCATAGCGGTTTGAGATGAAAGCAAGGTACTTTCCGTCGGGGGACCATCGGGGTCTGGAGTCGTACGCGGGATGGCGGGTCAGGTTGAAGGGGGTTCCATCTCCCTCGACCGGAAGGATGAAGATATCTTCATTAAAATCATTGTCTTCACGTGAAAAGGCGATGAACTTTCCATCGGGAGACCACGAGAAGGTTTTCACGTTCCAGCCGTCGACGAGGCGCCGCTTGTTGGCTCCGTCCTTCCCCATCACCCAGAGTTCTCCCGTACCCACAACGTAGAGGATCTTCTCCCCATCGGGGGAAAGGAGAAAGGAATGGTCGTCGTGGTCTTCCTCGGTAAGCGCTGTGGTTTTCGTCTTCAGGGCGTAGGCCAGGCGGGGTTCTTTGGGATCATCCGAGGTCATGGCGTAGATGTTCTGGGAGCCCTCACGGTCCGAAACGAAGTAAAGGGTCTTTTCATCCGGGGAGAAGGCGACATCATCATCCCGGGTGGATGACGCGGTCAGGCGCTGGGTCTTCGCGTCTTCGAGTAGTCGTTCTGCAAAGATATCACCCCTCACGCTGAGTGCGATCTGTGTTCCTTCTTCTCCAATCGCAAAGGAAGAGGCCTCCGATGTGAAGGTTTTGTAGATCTGCGGATTTTCTCCCGGATCTCTTCCTACCGTGACGTTCAGGGGGCGGGTCTCTCCGGAAGCCGTGTCGAAGAGGTGGATCCCCCCTTCGTATTCATATGCGATGAGTGAGCCATTTCGCGCGATCCGGGGAAAGGTGATATCCCCCGTTGTATAAAAAGTTTTCTGTGTTGTGGTTCCTGACGCGAGATCCACAAACCATAGGTTGGACACGCGGTCGTGGTCGCTGATGTAATAGAACCCGGAGCCGTCAGGAAGCCACATGGCATGGACATCATCACCCTTCCAATCGGTAATTCGACGGTGGGTACCCGCGGATCGGTCCCACATAAAGATGTCCATCTGTGCAGCCCCCATGTATCCCTTGGTGAAGTAGTAATTGGTTCGGGGTACATAGGTGATGGTGGAGGAGGTCGGCCCATAGGTGGCATAGGCTCCGAAGTCCTGGAGAATTCGAAACGGAGTCCCGCCCCGGACATCGACTTCATAGAGGCTGGGCTGCCAGTGGTATCCGAAATCTCTCCAGGCATAAAAGAGCAGGTTCTTTCCGTCCGGAGACCAGTCGCAAAGCAGATCACGTGAAGAAGCAAAGGTGTGACGCTTCAGCTCCAGGCCTTCCCTGCTGATGGAGAAGAGATCGTCGTTCCCATAGCGATCGGATGAGAAAGCCAGGCGGGAACCGTCCGGGGACCATACGGGATTTGAATCGTACCCCGGGTTGGACGTCAGACGGACCGCCGTTCCACCTGCCGCATCCACGATCCAGAGATCACCCCGTGCGGAAAAGGCGATGGCCGTACCGTCGGGTGAGGGTGCGGGGAATCGAAGGTAGTCCGCGTAAGTTGCGGTAGAGAGAAATAGAATCACCAATGCCCTGAGTACATTCATGCAAAACCTCCTCTTTCAGGGAGTCGTCGACTCCTTCTGTTCAGGGTTATACGTTGAATAGGGGGCCGGGGTTCCGGCCACAGGATCGTCAACTATTGTGTAGCTGCCGCCTTTTTGGACACCGTTACCTTCTTGATGATGACCTGCTCCACGGGCCAGTCACTGTGGGGGCCATGGTTCCCGGTCTTCACCTTGGCGATCTTGTCCACGACGTCCATGCCCTCGACGACCTTACCGAAGGCCGCGTAGCCCCAGGTTCGTCCCGAGTCTTTGGACTTATGGTTCAGAAAGGTGTTGTCCACCAGGTTGATAAAAAACTGGCTCGTGGCGCTGTGAGGGTCATTGGTGCGAGCCATGGCGATCGTACCCCGGGCATTGGAAACACCATTGTCGGCTTCGTTTTTAATCGGAGCATGGTTTTCCTTTTCGACGCCCTTCAGGTCGAATCCGCCGCCCTGAATCATGAATCCATCGATGACACGATGGAAGATCGTATTATCGTAAAAGCCCTCCTTCGCATAGGTAAGGAAGTTCTTCACCGTTTCGGGAGCTTTATCGGGGTAGAGTTCGATGACGATGGTGCCCATACTGGTCTCCAGCGAAACTTTCGGGTTCTCGGCAAAGACGGCTCCGGCGACGAGAGAAAAGGCGAGGAGAAGCAGAAATACTTTCATGATGACCTCCAGAAATAGTGGATGGGGAATAGTGTATCACTTGTTGCCTGCAGGGGGAAGAAAGGAATGGTGTCCGACTGTTCTGTGGGGGAAATACCTGGACTATTTTTAGAACTGGCGGCAATCCTTTCAAGATTTGTCAACATTCAGTTTCCGACCCCGTTCTCTACTCAGACCCTTCTACAAGGATTAACCTTCCTCACCTGACAGTTCCACAGTCATAGCGAATGTTCCTGAGAATTGCTGACGGTTATGGTTTATGGAAGGGTATATCGTGCTTGTGATTGACCAGTTGGAATACAGATATGTGTGGATCATAGGGAATATATAGAAACGCATATACTCGATCTTCTTGAGAGTTATACACCAATCTTGACCCACTCATGTCATCTTTGGACTGCACAATCTCGATTAAATACTCCCAAGAATAGTTATGAAAGAGAAGAAGATGCAAAGTTGTGACGTATAGGATACCTCCGTGTGCTGGTGAAAACACGCTTGCGAAATACTGATTGATAGGCGTACTCGGAGGATCAATTTCTGTCCATGTTGCTCCATCCCACATCCAGACATCAAATGCAGTGGGACCTCGTGGCAGAATGCATTTGTCAATAATGGGATCGTAGGAAAAAGCGGGATTTTCAGGTATTATAGTATCGAGATAGGTTGTAAGTATGGAAAGATCGTACTCCCATGTTTGGTAATAACCTGAATAGCCCATTCCGGGAAGAATATATACACCTCTATTTGAATCATATGCTACTACTTGTCCGCTTAGAGATAATTCCTCATGCAGTATCCAGTTCAATGCCTCATAATCCCAAATTAATACGTGGGTTTTAGCAATGGGATAAAGAGGACGTGAGCGGAAATCTACCATTGTCTGAAGCGTGGGATCAAAGAACATAGACATATCCAGCATGTCGTATCTGACAGAACCGCTATTCAATAGTGTCAACCTTCTTCCTTCCAGCATCCATGTGTCCACTCCGTCTGTACCATTCTGCACAGTAAGAATAAAGTGATTTTGGGCGGGATTAAACGCAACATGAAATCTGCCTGACTTCACCATGGAATCACTTCCGAATGTGGTTACCTGCTCCCATTTCCATTCAGCAGACAGGAAGGTAGAGGCTAATAGGAGGATGATTAACAGAATCTTACGGTTGAGCATTCTCTTCCTTTTTCCGTTTCCTATATTCTAGCCAAGATGTAACCCAGTATATGACTGCAGTGATACCCAAGATGCAGTAGAAAATCGGATTCAGCAGTGCTCCGTCTATTATCTGAAGGTTTTGAAACATTATAAGAAAGGCTATGGAAAAGAATATAGCACCTAATAAGTAGAAGGAGAGGAAGTTACCTTCACTGATATCCCCCCAATAGCGAAGAGGGAAATATAGCATCAGGTAAATTCCTGCCATGATGATAAACCCACCATACGGGGTTGACCCAGTAACCATCTCTTTAGGAACAATGTTCATCCAGTGCAGAATCATCAGTGCCAGCCCTGGGTAACAAAGGACAAGACAGAAAATCAGGATTATTCGAACTTGTTTGTGGGTATGAATTTCTTCTCCCATGGCAGGTCAATGATATCAGAGTCTCGTTTTTGATCTACAATTCCGGCGACACGATACCTATTTCTTGGATTTTCTTCCTGTGGCTATTGCTGGGTCTCTTCGAATCCAGTTTCCATGGTTGGGGTTCATCCTGCAGTTTACTAATCTGGCTGCCCCGCTGGAGTGCTGGATCTCCTGATTTCAGACGGTGGTCTTCTTTGACTCCAGGTGGCGTTCGATCAGGTAGACGAGCTGGTCTTCCATCGTCGAGTCATAGCCGGAGAAGGTCATGATCAGAGAGCCCTTTGAATCCTGAACAAAGGTCGTGGGCAGGCTCTCAACACCTGCGGAGGAACTTCCCTCCATCAATCGATAGGCAGGCAGGGCTTCCAAGTCCTTCTTTTTAAGAAATTTCGTCACCACGGAAGATTTCGCGTCAAGACTGATGGTGATGAGCCGGACACCCCGGTCCCTGTAACGTTCGGCCACCTTCATCAGGACCGGAAGCTCCACACGGCATGGAGGGCACCAGGTGGCCCAGAAATTTACGATGGTGATCGTTCCCTGGAGATCCTCCAGCCGGTAAGTTTTCGTACCGTCCAGGTTGATCAAACGCATGCCGTTCAGGTTTGACGAAGCGCACAGGGAGGAAAATACGAGGAAAATCGAGAGTGTAATCAGAAGAATACGATGACGCATGGAGGAATTATAGCACGGGGCCATTTGCGCGGAGTCAGCCCAGAAGGTCGACGATTCCGCCTACCGTGGGAATCACATGGTCCGGCCGGACTCCAGATTTTATTACGCGTTCCTCCCTGTATTTCCCGGTCTTGACAAGGATGCCGGTCATCCCCAGCCGCTGTGCGGCGCCTACATCGCTTTCGATATCGTCCCCCACCATGGTGGTAGTCTCCGGCGTTCCTCCGAGGAGGTCCATTGCGATTTTGAAATAGTCCGGGGAAGGCTTTCCAACGATTCGAGCTTCTGTCTGCGAGGCATATTCAAGGAGGGAGACATAGCCGCCCAGATCCAGATGAAATCTTCCGCCCGCCTGCCAGTATCGATTCTTATGGAGGGCGATCAGAGTGGCTCCTTCGAAGAGAAGGTGAAAAATTTCTGTCAACCTCTGATGAGTAAAATCGCTTTGCAGATCGGCCAGTACAACCACCTCCGGAGGATCGGTTTCGCAGATCCCTGAAAAATCGGGTCTGAGGTTGTCCGGGATATAGAGCCTGCATCGCTTTCCATTTTCGAGCAGGAGCTGCCTTGCGACACGTCCGGGCGTCACGATACGATCACGGGTAATGCCCGGATCGATCGGCCTCAGACGTTCCAGGATCTGCTCCGTGGAGTAAAGGGTTGTATTGGTCAGATAGAGAAAGGAAATACCTTTCTTTTTGCAGGCGGCAATGGCATCCTTCGAACCGGGAATCGGAGCCCAGTCCTCCAGGAGTACGCCGTCGATGTCAAAGAGATAGTTCATCCAGAGAGCGGAGAAAGGTCAAACCCTTCCACCATGCCAGGGTCATCCATATCCTTAGAATCATGAAGACCTCCTGTCCTGCAAAGCCAAATCCCGTCATTTCCAGAAGCTCCCGGCTGAGGGACCAGAGGATGTGGAGACCTGTCACCAGAAAAAGAATTGTGGCCAGGTAGAGGAGGGCCGAAGGGAAACGGCGAAAGGACGTTGCGATTCCATCCACGGCCGACACCCAGAATCCGTGGCTGTCGGGAGAGGCAATCGCCACGCGGGCAAAATCGAGTATGATTTTCAGCCATAGCATCAGGAGGAGGAAGAGAATCACGGGAATCCAGTGGAAGATGAGGTAGAGGAATTCCGTGGGTGCCGGGTCAAAGAGGTTTGAAATCAGTTCTCCGCCCCGGATCAAGACAATCTGGTAAAGAAGAATCAGAAGAAAGAGCTGCAGCAGAAAAATGAGAAAATATGACGGAAAGAGACGCATGCAGTCACACCCGAAGTCCTTCAGGTTGAGCCGGGTTCCACGTTGCCAGTGTCCGAGGATTCCACCAAGAATAAGGGCCCAGAAGATAAGGTAGAGGACTACGGTCACCGCTATGGAAGAAGGAATGGTTCCGTTGCGGAAAAAATCCCCGAGTACCTGCAACCCCTCAAAGGAGAGAAACTGCTGGAGAGGTTCCAACGACCCCAGTGCCTGTGGATCCCTGTCCATCATCAGGGAAAGGGTGTCACCGTTGACCTGGGTTCCCGGGTGGGGAGCCAGAGTGTGATGGGCGTAGGCGTTCCAGAGGAGTGCGGGTACGGCGGCCAGGAGGATGTTACCCACAAGGACCAGGAGGATGAAACGGACTTTGAATGCCAGGAGGATCTCTCTCAGAATACGCATGAGGCAACCTCCATGACGTTCTGGACGGTAAAGAGGATCCAGCGGGTAAAGGTGAAGCCTGCAATTCGAGCCGGTCGGAACCTCTGGGAATTGTTGAGAGGATTATCATCCAGAAAGAGTATTCCGTCCGGGTCGATTTCGACACTGTGAAACGTCGCGTCGCTGTTGAGGCGATACCGTATCCACCGTGCCTGTCCGTTCCACCGTTTCTTAATTCTTCGTCCGTCCGAGAGCGTGAAGGTGATGTCCACGGGTAATGTGATATCGCCCGTTCTCACAATCAGGGCTTCCGTCGGTTTCAGATCTTCCACCCGGAGATCAAACCCGTTCCTTGAACTCACGAGGGTGCGGAACAGTCTCGCCCACGAGTTTCCGGCCTTTTCTCCAACGATCCGGATGAAATCTTCCGGCGCAGGATGGGAAAAAGCGTAGCGTTGCGCGTAGGTGGAAAGAATGTCGATCATTACCTCTTCGCCTGCGAGGTTTTCAAGGGTCCGCAGGGCCATGGCCGGACGATTGTAAGCATTGGCACGGTAGGAAGGCCAGTTGGCCATCCTGAATCCTGAGGTGTCCATCGTGTCGGTTTTCGGATCTTCGTAATATCTGGAATTGATACGCCGGAAAGGGTGCATGGGAAAGGCAGAAAAGGATACGGGGAATTCCCAGATTCTCAATGCGGGGGTGAGTTCCGGTTTCAGGCTTTCCATCAGCCGGGCTGAGGTGTAGGTTGTCAGTCCTTCATCCAGCCAGGGATGTTCCACCTCATCTGAACCCACGATGCCATAGAAATATTGATGTCCGAACTCATGGGCCACGACATAGGCAGGATCCAGGTTTCCTTCCGACAGAAGATGACGGGTGGCGGCAATGATCATGGTCGGATATTCCATTCCGCCGCTGCCCCGTGTCGCGTGCCAGGGAGGAACCACAATGGAGAAGTGATCGTATGGATAGGGACCGACCCAGCGTGCATAGTGATCCATGCTGGCTTTGATGGCCCGGATGTACTCCTCCTCCTGGTAGCGGTACTCTCCCGGCATCAGGAGGGTGATTAGAATTGAATGCCCGGATAGGGGGGCATACTCGAGGGAGGTGGTTTCCAGACCCTTGCCGCATACCCATGCAAAATCATGGATGGAATCCTGGGCGATGGTGACAAGTTCCAGCCCGGACTCCCCTGAACTCCGGCCGGTCACCTTTCCGGTAGCCGCCAGAACGTAGTCTCTGGGGATCTGGAGTGAAACCTGATAATCGGCATAGTCAGCAAAGAATTCGGTGGAAATATGGTACTGGTGACAATTCCATCCCTGATCTGAGAATACTCCCATTTTGGGGTACCACTGGGTGACCTGAAAATAGTCCTTTGCGTACCCGGAACGAAGGAGAATGGATGGCAGGACTGCGGTCCACTTGATATGCAGGGAAATTGAATCTCCAGGCAGAACCGGACGGGGAGGGATGACTTCCATGACGGTTCGATCCGCTGGATTTCCATCGTCGGGTGAAATGAAACTGTATTCGAGGGGGTCGCCTTCCGTCTGTCGAACCTCATGAAGATCAATCCTGCCAAACCTTACGGCTCCGTGAGCTCTCATGTCCAGCCATGAGCCAGCCTCGACAGCCATGGTCGATTCGCCGTCGGCAAAGGCGTTCAGGTAGAGGTGAAGTCGAAGCGTTCTTGCCGGAATTGTGGCTGTGTTTGTCCAGACAATCTCTTCGTCGCAATCGAGACTATGAGAATCGACGTCGAGCCGGGCGTGAATCTCGTACGAAAGCGGGAGGATGCTGGACGCGGCCATAAACAGGAAAAGAGAGAATAGAGCCCGTACCATAAGCGTAGTGTAACACATGGAGTGCAATGATCGTGGAAAAATTTCGGAGGTGAATTCATGAACTACACCCTTTGGGGCTGGTTGATCCTGGCCGCGCTTTTCTTTGTCGCGGAGATGTTCACGGCCGGGTTCTTTCTTGCCTGCTTTGCCGTTGGATGCCTGGGGGCGGCGGGATTGGGAGCCCTGGGAGTCGGGCTCTGGTGGCAGGTCGGCGCCTTTGCCGTTCTTTCGTTGATCACCTTCTTCTTTACCCGACGGATTGCGGAGAGGGTCACCGGTGATCAGCCGATGGGAGTTGGCATTGACCGTGTCCTGGGTAAGCAGGGGCTGGTCCTCGAGACGATTGACACCGTGAGGGCAAAGGGAATGGTCCGTGTCGATCGAGAAGAGTGGCGCGCAATTACTGAAGATGGGAGTGTGATCGAAGCTGAATCGGTCATTCGGGTTACCGGCGTTGACGGTACCAAGCTTGTTGTCAAAAAGGAGGAATAAGATGCCTGTCATTTTCGCGTTTGCCCTATTCGTCATTTTCTTTGTCATGATGGGGGTCCGGGTTGTGAAACCCTTCCAGAAGGGTGTTGTAGAAAGGCTCGGGAAGTACAGGAGAACCGCACATCCGGGAATTACACTGCTCATTCCGATCTTTGACAAAATGCATAAGATAGACATGCGGGAGCAGGTGGTGGACGTTCCGCCCCAGGAAGTCATCACGAAAGACAACGTTGTTGTAACCGTGGATGCCGTGGTCTATTACGAGGCCACCGACCCGGTCAAGCTGGTGTATAACGTCGCGGATTTTTATATGGCGGCTACAAAACTTGCCCAGACCAACCTTAGAAATGTTGTGGGTGATATGGAACTGGATCAGGCCCTCACCAGCCGGGATGCGATCAATACGAAACTGAGAGAAGTCCTGGATGACGCCACCGATAAGTGGGGAACCCGGGTTGTACGCGTCGAGATTCAGCGTATCGATCCTCCGGGAGATGTCACCCAGGCCATGCACCGCCAGATGAAGGCCGAGCGGGATAAACGTGCCCAGGTTCTCGAAGCGGACGGTGAAAAACAGGCGAAAGTCTTGCGTGCTGAGGGAGAAGCCGAAGCCATTCGAAAGGTCGCAGAAGCCAACCGTTTCAAGCTCCTTACCGAAGCCCAGGGTGAAGGGGAGGCGATCACGACGGTTTTTTCTGCTATTCGAAAGGCGGAACCCGATGACAAGCTGATTGCGATCCGCTATCTCGATGCCCTGAAGGTGATCGCGGATGGAAAAGCCAATAAGCTTTTTCTCCCCTATGAAGCTTCAGGGATCCTGGGAGCCCTGGGAGGAGTCAGGGAGATTTTTAAGGACCAGGATGAAGGAATGCCGACTCCTCCTGTACCTGAAAATAAGGGACAGCGTCAGAAGAAAAGCAGGGAAAGCTACAATTTCGAAGGGGAAAGTTGATTCAATCGTCAGGCAAACACCGAACGGGGCCGCCGTGTGCGGCCCCGAATCGTTTCTGCCTGCCGAATGGTTAAGAAGGAGAATTGCCCGTCCGGGAATTCGGATTTATTCTTTACCCGCCTGAATCGGGTAGGGGGATAGAAGAAAGTCAATTACATCAGAGGCGGAATATGTGTATTCGCCGGGCCGGACAAGTTGCTGAATACTGGAAAAATCTTCTCCGCTCGTAAGCAGGGGAAGCTCGTCCTTATGGTCTTCCCGGACCTGTGCCATTCCAATGTTGGCCATGAGGCCATTGCAAAGGCACTTTCGTCCTACCGTATCTTCTCGCCTCCCTCCCTTGCGGACATAGGACTCAGGATCTTCGGCCGGGCAGCGCCATACCAGCGTTCCATCCGGAAGCTCGATGGCCTCCCGGAGGTAGCCCAGATCGCAATGACGATAGCGCTTCTGGTAGATGTTTGATTCAGAGAGGGTACCCTTCAATACGAGAACTTTAAAGGGAAAGCCTGCCGGGGATGCGATAGGATCCGTAAAGACCCGGAGTTGTCCCTGAAGGGCTCTCTGTATGATGTCGCGTTTAAGATCTTCTCGTAAACCGGACTCCTCACAGAACGCAAAGAGAAGACCTACCTGAACTCCACTGGCACCTGCAGCGGTGGCTTCCTGAAGTTTTCGCGGGCTTCCGTAGGAACCGGCAAGCCAGAAGGGAAGTTCCAGAGACTGGATCGCTGTGAGGTCGATTTCATCCCGGACCCCGTATACGGGCTCACCCTCAGAACTGAGCTTTGGATGGCCTCGCGGCGGAGCGTTATGACCACCCGCTGAGGGCCCCTCAATGATCAAGCCGTCCACCTTGCCCGAGCATTTTTTTATCAGCATGTTGGCCAGGGTGACCGAAGATAAAATGGGGAAAAACCCGGGGCGTCGTAAAGAAGGCACAGGACCGTCGAAGAAGCGTTTCGGATCAAACGTCATGGTGTGTTTCTGTTCGCCCTCCGCACCCCTGACAGTAAGTTCCAGGCTCGCTGACTCCAACCGGCACAGGTTATCCAGGATCCCGGGAATTGCAACAGGAATTCCGGCACCCACGATGATATAGTCAACCCCTGCCAGAATGGCTCCGTAGAGGGAGGGTAACAGCGGTGTCTGAATCTTGTTCAGATAGTTGATCCCCACAACGCCATCATGACCCTCTTTTGCGAGATAGACCTCCACAAAGTTTGCGGCAACCAGTAACTCCTCCAGGTGACGGCCAGGTTTAAGACCCACCATGGGTTTGCCTGCAAAAGGTTGATCGGGAGCCTTCCCTCCGGGAATAAAATATTGATCGAGGATGCGCCGGGCCACATTGGGATCCGGAAGAGCGGAGAGGGCACGGCGCATATGACCGCCAGGGTCGCCTAACTGGAGGCGCCGGGTCAGGATTAGATCGATTACCGTTCCTGAAACCACACCCAGCTGACCTCGCATGGAAACCGCACGGGCGAGCTGCCAGTTTGAAACTCCCGCCCCCATCCCCCCCTGAATGATTCTCGGGAAAATTCTGTCTACCATAGACAGGGATTGTCGATACCCGGAGTGTTCGCTTCGACCGTTCTTCTGCTCAAGCGAAAAAATTTAATGGATTGTGCAGATTCCTTTTGAATACAGACACAGTCCTGTCGTGTACAAAGGATCGTGGGGACATTTCGGTGAGTGCACCTCCCATACCGTAACATGGATTCAGTCTACCGATGGGAGTGCAAGAAGTCAATCTGTGATTGAATTTCAGGGCCAGGGTTCGCCTCCTGAGGTCCATTATTTCTGGCTAATTCAGATGATGTTAATGGAGTCCTTTTCTGTCAGTCCTGAAGACTCCCCTTCACCGGCGTGCCCATGAGGGCGACCCTGTAAGGGTGGAGTCTGGCGAGAAAAAGGCCGCTTTTCACCGCAGGATCTCCCTCCATGATGGACCGGGCTTCCTCTTCGGTCTCGACGTTCAGAAGAACCAGCCCCATCGACTCCGCATCCTGTGTGCGTCCTGCGAGAATTAAAAGCCCCGCGGCCTGGAGTGACTTAAGGTAGGTCACATGCTGTTCCACGGTCTGGATCTGAGATTCGGTCCATGCCGACTCGTCAAGGGGGTCAACCGTGGAGGAGAGCACGATAAGGTACTGGATGGGAGGCCTTTCGGCTTCACCTTTTACAATACCCGGCTTTGAGTCCGGTGGGGAGTCGATGCATAACAGCGGAAACGTAACCATCAGGATAAAAAGAAAAATGAATGTTGCTCGCAGCATGTCCATAATCTCCCGTAGTGAAAATTCAGTTCTGCGCTTCAATGAAAGGTAACTTACCTGAATCCTTAATATTACCACTTGCAGGTGTTTCTATCGGCTCGAAATTGAATCATGGAAGGGCGCGTGGATCAAAGGACCCGGAAATGGATCCCGTGTCAGTGTCGAAGAGTCCCGATAGCTCGTGAAAGCAGGTTGGAAATCTGAATTCCTGCCTTCAGGTTACTGTCCATCCTGGGGTGATAGCAGGTCACATCCATGCCGAGAACTCTTCCCGAGCAGAGAATTATTTTCATAAAGGTTTCGGCTTCGTCAAAGGAAAGCCCATCAAGCTCCGGAAAGCAGACCGGGACCAGCCGGGGGTCCAGGACATCGACATCGAAGTGAAGCCAGATATTTTCGTTTTTGTTGGAAAGGAAATCCAGTGCCCTTTCAGCGGCTACCTCAACACCATCCATTTTCATTCTGGCACGGTCTAGAACGGCAATGGAAGTACGGTCGACAAGATCTCTCTCCCGGATTCCGGCAATCACGATGTCACTGTCATCCAGCAGAGGGAAGTGACCCGGCCAGAGATGGCTCTTCGCCGGACCTCTTCCCGTAAGTAAGGTGGTGATAAGTTCTGCAGCCTCTCCCGAGGGGGAGAGATCCGGCATTCTGCAATCAGCATGAGCGTCAAAATAGACCAGTCCCGGTTTCCGATCCAGGAGAGCCAGGCCGGCTATGATGCCGTAGAGAATAGCGCAGTCGCCTCCCAGAATGAGAAGAAAGTCATCTTTTTTCATCAGACGGGACGTTTCCTTGGCCAGATGTTGCGAAAATTTTTTCCATGCGCTGACGTGGAGGATTCTGGAATCAGGATCCCTGAATCCATCGCACTCCGGAACGGAGAGGTCTCCTTCGTCAATCACCGTAAGATCTTCTCTCTCGAGGTATTTCAGAATACCTGCCTCACGGAGTCCATACGCTGGATTTTCCTCCCTGGGTGATGTTCCATCACTGTTAAAGGGTGCGCCAAAGACTCGAACCTTCATGATCGCCTCTCCTCGGTTGAATTTCAGCCTGATCCCTGTCTATATTGTGCCCGCGGCCTGGTTTGAAGTCAACTTCCGCCGGACGGATAGGTCAATAGAGCTTCGTAGAGATTCCCGGGACGAAACTTCGCATAAACCGTAACGTCGCCGGAAGTGAGGCGGACTTTCCCCTCGAAGAGTTCTCCACGCTGAACCAGAAAATGCCGTTTTGCCCCGGAAAGGACGATAACTTCCATGGCTTCGGGAATAAAAATCTTGAAGTTTTGAGTTGTGTGGCCTGCCAGAGGAGCAAAGAAAGGAGAAATCAGCCGGGCCGCATGGGTGTGAAATGGCTCGAAATCCAGGGGAAAACGGCGATCTGCTGGTTTATCCGGGGAGGCTTCGATCCGGTAGTCCAGGGTCCATTCAAGGATACCGGAACTGTCCCGGGGGCGTGAGAAGATGCGCAGGGTAAATACTCCGACATGAGGGGGGAGAACGTGAATATCGTAGCCATCCCGGTTCCTCTGAGAAAAGATGTACCCTCGAGCCACTTCCCGATCTCCGGAGAGAAGAGAAGAAGTCAGGATGATTTCTTCGGGTACGCGAAGGTGTAATAAGAGCTGGTCCGAAACGCGGAGACTGGCTGAAGTATGACTGTCCAGTTCAATCCCGTAATGAAATAAAGGTGGTTTGACATAGACAAAGCGCTCAAACTCCTCCCTTGTCACGGGGGGAGTAAGGAGCTGCCATGCCGGATCTTCGGGAAAGTGGGTCAGGATGAGGGCTTCCGGTCTGGCAAGAAAATAAAAATCTTCAAATCTCCGAACATAGGTTCCCGTTTCATCCAGATACCCCGATCCCCATGTGACATCGATGAGCTTCCAGGCTCCATCGATTCGAACGGCATTCCAGGCGTGGTTGGTCTGGTCTTGCGTGGATTGTCCGACCTGGTATCCGTACCCCTTGGAGAAGCCTCGGATCGTAACGGCCTCCAGTCCTGCCTCCGTCGCCAGGCGCTCAAAGAGATTTGCAAAACCTCCACATACAGCTTTGCGCGTCTTCAAAACATCCTCAGCAGACACAGGCAATCTCTGTGAATGTAACAATCCCTCCAGGTCATAGGAAAGGTTGTTCGTGATCCATGTGTAAAGGGCCCGGGCCTTTTCATTGTCGTTTTTTGCCGGAGTGATCAGGTAGAAAGCAAGGCTGTCAATTCTCCGGGTAACTTCGGGGGGAGTCCCGGCGGCCCACTGGTCGATCGCCTGATACTCTCCGGCAGGAAGAGATCCTCCCCACATGATGATCAGGAGGATCATTCCTCTCAGGATGTAGGACATCGTCTTTTCCGCCTGCATTCGCACCTCTGTTCCTGCATTACTCTTTCCCGGATTGACATTGAAATGTCCGGGAAAAGAAATCTGTTATCATCCGCAAGTTCTTAATGAGCCAAGTTCAGAAAGTGAGGTTCTTTTCATGAAGATTATACGGTACACCCCCCTGGCCTGGTTTCTTGCCCTTCTGCTGGGGCTGCCTTCCCTGCCGGTCCTGGCCGGGATGTCCGACCCTGCTGAAGAAGAAATCACGGAAGAAAAGAGTTCAAGCTGGATCGTTCTGCCTGTCCTTTTTCGTACTCCCGAGACGGGTTTCGCGGCAGGGGTCATGGTAAACCACATCTTTCGCCTCTCACCCGCATACACGGACGGAAAACCCTCCTCTATGTTACCCATGGTCATTTACACGGAAGAGGAGCAGATGATCGCCCAGATGTTTGCGAATCTTTACCTGGCCAATGACGCTTATTGGATCAGGGGGCATGTCGGATATTATGATTTTCCCTCCCTGTTTTACGGGATCGGAAATGATACGGAGGAAACGAACGAAGAAGAATATACCTACCGCACTCTTCGGCTGGAGATGTCTTTTCAAAGGAGATTCGCGGACGATCTCTATCTGGGCCTGGGGTTCGATTTCAAAGATCACGAACTGCTGGATGTTGAGCAGGGGGGCATTCTGGATCAGGGGGATATCCCCGGTTCGAATGGTGGAACCATCGGTGGGCTTCTTGCCCTGATGACCTATGATTCCCGCGATCATCACTTCTTCCCCTCCCGGGGCTTCCATGTCGAATTTCGTGCGGGACTTTTCGATTCGGCTCTGGGAAGTGATTTTCATTACCAGGAGTACAGGCTGGATGCCAGATCCTATCAAACTCTCGCGCCAAGGCATGTCCTTGCACTGCAGCTCTTTTCGCAAAGTCTCCATGGTTCTGCTCCATTCCAGGAGTACGCTGAAATCGGTGGCCAGTTCCTCCTGAGAGGAATCTATGGAGGACGGTTTCGAGACAGGGCATCCCTGGTCGTTCAGGCGGAATATCGCCTTGAACTTGGAAAACGGTGGGGTCTTGCGGCCTTTGCCGGTGCGGGCAGGGTGGGGGAAGATCCAGGAGATCTGTTCTCCGGGGATTTAAAGATCGCAGGAGGAGGCGGAGTCCGTTACATGGTGAATCGGAAAGAACGAATGTATCTCCGCCTCGATGTCGGATTCAGTGAAGACGATACCGGTGTCTACCTCTCGATCGGCGAGGCCTTCTGAATCTTTATCCCGATTCCCGCATCATTCCGGTTTTCCGGGGGCGATCAGGGAAATCACCGGGCAGGCCAAAAGGGAGATCATCATTCCGATCGTTCCGGCTTCGGGTGACGGCATGCCCTGAAAATAGAGGATCAGGCAGGTAGCCAGGGCCGCCAGGGAACCCAGGGTGGCTCCTGCACGGCTTGTTTTTTTCCAGAACAATCCCCAGAGAAAGGGCCCCAGGAAGGCCGACCCGATGGCGCCCCAGGAAATCCCCAGGATCGCAACAATGGTTGCGGGCCGCATATAGGCAAGGAGAACGGAAATCAGAATAAAAAAGGCGCTGGCTGCTCGCATGAGGCGGGTCAGGGACCGGTCGGATACCTCAGGATTCACGAATCCTGCATAGATGTCTTTGGCGACGGATGAGCTTGAAATCAGGACCAGCGCGGCGAGAGTGGACATCGATGCGGAGAGGATCAGAAGAAGAATCACGACGGAGAGGGAAGGATGGATGACGTTGGCGAGCAGTTCCGGCATCAGAGCGTCATATACGGGTTTCCCTTCTGCAAAGGCAGCGGGGGCGGTTTCCGGGCTGAGCAGGACCCGGGTTGTTGCCCCGGTAAAGTAGGCAACGCCGCATACCAGAAGGGCAAAGGCGGTGGAAGCCGACATACCAATCCGGATCGCCCGTTCGTCCCGAATGGCGTAGAATTTCTGAATCAGCTGAGGCATGGCCATGGGGGCCACGCTTGTAAGAAACACAAGGGCAAAGAGCGGCCAGATGCCCGGAGGTCCCACCCATGATGAAAGGTCAGGATGGATGGCGGTCAGGGAAGAAGTTATCGATGCTACGCCCCCCGATTTCTCCACGGTACTCCAGAGAAGCACCAGTACACCCACAGACATGATCATCCCGAAGATGACATCGATCATCGTCATCGATCGGTATCCCCCGAGGACGAGGTAGATGGCGGTAAAGAGCCCCATGGAAATCATGGCCGCCCCATACTCGATTCCGAAGGTCGAGGTGAAGAGAAATCCCAACCCGATAAAAACCGCCGCACTGTAGGGAACGAAAAAGACAAAGATACAGAGCGGAGAATAGAGTTTTAGAAACCGGCTCTGGTACCGCTTTTCGAAGAACTCGGGCATGGTTGTGACGCCGTATTCCGATACCATCCTGCGGACGCGGGGAGCGATGGCCCACCAGACGAGAAGCACCCCGATAAGCGTATTGCCCAGGGCGATCCACAGGCCGGAATATCCGAAATTCCATCCGATTTTCCCGGCGAAGCCGATGAAGAGTACGGCGGAAAAATAGGCGGTTCCATAGGTGAAGGCGGTCATCCATGGTCCCACCTTCCCGCCTCCAAGAAAAAAGTCGGAAAAGGTGCGGGTTTTTCTCAGTCCCATGATCCCGATTACGATAATCATGAGGGCGTACACTGCAAGGACGATCACTTTCAGGGCCATGGGGCACTCCTTAGCGGAAGGGTATGGATGCTTAGAATTTCAGGAGACATTCAAAACGGAACCAGTCGTACCCGTCGGCGTCCTGGAAATAATAGTTGCCGGGGGAGAATCGTTCCCACAACAGGTGGCCGGTAAGATTCCGGGAAAAGGTCAGGTTAAGCTTTGTAATGAAAAGATCACCGCGCGTATGTCCCGAGCCCCCGGGAAAGGCCTGATCGGGTGGCGCATCTTGCGGCGCGCGGAGATGGTGATAGGTGAAATCCAATCGGGCCCGGGGCGTGAGTGAGAAGGTCAGTGAACCATAGAGGGAGGCAAAGTTGCTCCAGTAAGCCACCCGGCCGTTGTATTCCCGAATGAACGTGTAGATATAGGATTCACTCCACTTCGGCCAGCGGCTGAAGATTGGATCCCAGCCCTCCCAGTCCGCTGTGGCAGGATCGTCACCGGACAGATAGATCAATCCAAGGGAGAGCCTGGATGGCCGGATTCCCTTCCTTCCCGTATCCCACATGAGAGTGGAATAGCCCCCATAGGCTTTACGGTCCTGCTCTCCCAGAGACCCAAACTGGGCGGCCGTCTCGGTCGTCCATGACAACGAGGAAGACAGGGGATGAATCCACCGAAGGCCTAATGTGGAAAAATCAGAAGAGAGGGTGTCCGGTTTCCCCTCATCCACCCATTTCTGGATCAGGTACCCTTCCAGCTTTCCATTAGCCAGGGTTCCAGAATAGTAGGCGCCCAGACCGCGCTCCGGCTGCTCAATCAGAGGTTGGTCCTGCTCATTCAGCAGAGGCAGCTGATCGTCGGTTTCGGTCTGATCCATGTAGAAAAAGGTCAGGGTGTGGTTACCCTTCTGATCAAGGTGCGCATCGACCCTGGCCGCATTGAAGTAGATCGATCGAGAGCCGTCGAGGGGATGGCCGTCCATGACCACAAACCCCTCTCCAAGAATGAGATTCTGCCTTCCCAGCGTCAGGGTGAACGGCAAACCGGAGGGCCTGTTCCAGCGGGCGTACAGGTTGTCAATGAAAATCTCATTGAACGTGAAATCGCGGTTGTCGGGTTTTATGTAATACCGGAATTCGTTGGTTACCTTCAGGAGAAACTCAAACTTCTCCGACGGCTTCCAGCGGCCCGCAAGGCTGGTAAGGGTCCGCGTGAAGGCCGTATCGCCCTTGGCGCCGGAGTCCAGCATGACCGCATTATCCCAGCGGGTCAACCGTACACGTTCCACCAGGTTCAGGGTGAAGGTCGGCGAGGAATAGAGTGCGGGCGGAGCCTCCGCCGTGAGAAGTGCAGGAATCATACCCAGAAAAAGAGTCGGAAAAATAAGGCATATCTTGTTAAATATCAGTTCTTTAATTTTCATGTGAAAACCGTAACATAGCCTTTCCTCTTTGTAAAGATGGGAGACAGATGTCACGATTCAATCAGCCACAGGCCGAACTGTTTGATCCATGCTCGATACCGGTAGAAGGCCCAGGTGAATCCCAGAGTCAGAACCGAATAGAAAAAGAAGAGCTGAGCGACAACCGAAAGGTCGACGCGAAGATAAATTTCCGCAAGCTGGCTGAAGTCCATCCAGTGCCCGCCGCCTTTCGCGGCATTTTCATAGTAATCCCTGAACTGCTCACTGTTGATGAGATCGTGGGCGAAGATGAAGTTCTGGATGTAGAGAAACCATCCACACATTCCGTAGAGGGGGCGTTCCAGGGGGACCTTGATCCCGGAACCGGAGAGAGCACGATAGAGGAAAAGGCTTCCAAACAGAATCTCCGTGCCGTGGCCCATGAAGAGGATCAGGGCGTCATGAAATCGTGAGAGGGAAAGGATAAGATGCAGAACGGCCAGGATCGTCAGGGCTCCAAGGAGCCTGCGGAAGGATCTCAGCCCATACCCTGCCCCGACATAGACTGCAGCAATCAGAAAGAGGAGGATTGCGCTGCGGCCATGGTGGAAGGAGAGGCCTCCGCCGTATGAAAAGTCAAAGGCAGGAAATGCGGGATAGCCGAATAGCCAGAAAAAGACGGTATGCCCGAGCTCATGGATCAGGGTGTTGAGATAGTGAAGAATGAATCGAAGGGGAGGAATTGCGGACACAATCACCGCAAGAAGAAACCCTGTTCCCAGGGCCTTCAGACCGTCCACCGAGAGGGGAACGGTCCTGGCCTGAAACGAATCCTGAGCAGGAGAGGGGAAGCGGGTCACACGTTCAGTATAGGTAAGCCGGTGGGGCTGCGTCAAATATCGATGCTTGGGGAACTAATCAACTTTGAAAAGGTCTTACAGTGTATGGAAGGTAACAGGTCCTTCATTCATACGAGTCGCCCGCTGCCGATTCTACTGCTGACGGTAGTGATTGTTCTGGTCTGGATTATGGTACGAGGATTCATACAATCGGAGCGAGTCACTGGAGAATGGGAGGCATTTGTTTCTATGGAGGGTGGGCATGTGGACCACTTTGTCTTTTCCCTCCGCCCATCCTGGAGAGGTTTGAAGGGGATTGTGCTCAGCTACCGTGATGGCCGGCGGATGCCGGACACCATGGTAAGCCGTATCCAATTCCACGACGATGTTGTGACCTTTCGGGTTCCATCCAGTGGTGTTCGTTTTAAAGGAACACTGGATCAGGAAGAGGGTCTGATTTCCGGTGTTCTTTTCAACCCGGACGGATCTTCCCGCCCATTTGATCTCATGCGGGTTAGGACCGTCTCAGGAGACCAGACAGGCAGGATCGTCGATTCCGCACCTCCTCCCGGGTATGAAACGCCCATGTTTCGGATTCGGACCCTCACACCTGCCGATGCGGAAATCGATTATTTGGCGGTTATGAAAAGCCGCGGCAGGATTCGTCAGATTCTGGGAGGTGACTGGCCTCCTGAGGATTTTTCCGTGCAAAAAAATCGTCGGGAACTGTCCCGGAAAATGAAGGACATGGAGGAGGGTAGAGCCTATACGTACACCGTGATGACACCGGATGAGAGCCGGGCTCTTGGTTGCATCTACATTATCCCGGAACGGTACGGCAATGTGGATGCCCACATCTTCTTCTGGGCCGAAGAAGGGGCGTGGCAGGAGGGAATGGAACCCATCCTGGAGGTGGCCGTAAGGGAGTGGCTGGTCCAGTCCTGGCCCTTTGAAAGAATTGACTTTCCCGGCCGCCATGAAGGAGTGATTCACCTCCGAGACCAGGACATTCCCGCGGCGGATCGTCTTATCCCCGTGCGATAAAAAACCGCCCCCGGAAAGGGGGCGGTGAAGGTTAATCAATTAATCGGAAGACCTTACCTACATCCGAAAGATGCCAAACCTGTGGTCCGGAATGGGGGCGTTGAGACTCATCGCGATAGACAATCCCAGAACATCCCGCGTTTCCACCGGGTCAATGATCCCATCATCCCACAGACGGGCGGTCGAATAATAACAGGAGGATTCGTAAGCATATTTATCCAGGATGGGTTTGCGGATCTCCTCCATCTCCTCCGGAGCCAGTGTCTTGCCCTTTGCTTCCAGTTGCTGCTGTTTGACCTGGGCCAGGACGTCTGCTGCCTGCTCGCCTCCCATGACGGATATTTTTGCCGTGGGCCACATGAAGAGCAGACGGGGAAGGTAGCCGCGGCCGCACATGGCGTAGTTTCCGGCACCGTGGGATGCCCCCACGATTACGGTGAACTTGGGTACCTGGGCCGTCGCAACGGCATGGACCATCTTGGCGCCGTCTTTTGCGATCCCCCCGTGCTCGTAATCTTTTCCCACGATAAAACCGGTGATGTTCTGCAGAAAGATCAGGGGAGTTTTACGAACGGAACACATGGAAATAAAGTGAGCGCCCTTCTGGCTGCTTTCGGAAAAGAGTACCCCGTTGTTGGCAACGATGCCCACGGGGTATCCGTGGATTCGTGCGAAGCCGGTTACCAGGGTGGAACCGTAGTAGGGTTTGAACTCGTGAAAGTAGGAGCCGTCGACGAGGCGGGCAATCACTTCCCGAATGTCGAAGGGTTTTCGAAAGTCCCTTGGCATGATCCCGTAGAGTTCCTCGGGATCGTAATAGGGATCTTCCGGCTCTTCACGATGAAGAGGAAACTTGATCGCCGGAGGGAGGTTCTCGATGATGTTCCGGGTGATTTCCAGGGCGTGCTCATCGTTCAGGGCATAATGGTCGGATACACCCGAGATCTTGCAGTGCACGTCGGCACCGCCAAGTTCTTCGGGGGTGACGTCGACACCGGTGGCAGCCTTTACCAGAGGCGGGCCCCCGATGAAGATGGTCCCCTGTTCCTTCACGATGACTGCCTCGTCGCTCATGGCGGGAAGATAGGCCCCTCCCGCCGTACAGAATCCAAGAACCGTGGAGATCTGCGAAATGCCCAGGGAAGACATTACGGCCTCATTGTAGAAAATCCTGCCGAAGTGTTCTTTATCGGGAAATGTGCCGGCCTGTTCGGGAAGGAAAATACCCCCGGAGTCTACCAGATAGACGCAGGGGAGGCGGTTTTCCTGGGCGATTTCCTGGGCCCGGATATGTTTTTTGATCGTCTCCGGAAAGTAGGTTCCGCCCTTGACCGTCGCATCATTGGCAATCACCATGACTTCGCGTCCGTTCACGAATCCGATTCCTGTAATCATCCCGGCTGCGGGGGCTTCGTCGTTGTACATGCCATTCGCGGCCAGAGCCGAAAGTTCGAGAAAGGGGGTACCGGGATCCAGTAATCGTTCAATTCGGTCCCTGGCCAGCAGCTTTCCCCGGGAAATGTGTTTTTCCCGATGATGAGGCGGTCCACCCTCCCTGGTTCGGTTCAGGACCTCCAGGTACTGAGTTCTGCGTTCCTGATAGAAATCCCGGTTCGCCCTGAATTCGGCGTCCGAGGTGTTGACGGTTGTCTTAAGCCGAAACATCGGGAACGAACTTGTACCCGTAGCAGAGAACTCCGGATAATCCGGCCTGCTGTATTTTCCGGAATTCGGTCTTCACGGCCATTCCGATAGCTATGGAGTCGGGATCCACATCAACGAGCTGTGCAAAGATCCGGGCTCCATTTTCCAACTCCACTACAGCCATGGCATAGGGGCTTTCATCGTCAAAGGCGGTGGGTGGTGTATGGATAACCGTAAAGGTCACAACCTTCCCTTTTCCGGGAAGAGAGGTGGGCGTGAACTCGCGGCCTCCACAGGCGGAACAGACCAGGCGTGGAGGAAAGAATACCTTACCACAGCCCTTGCAGGCATTGGCTTCCAGTCTGTACCTCTGGGGCTTTTCTCTCCAGATCCTTGCCGAAGTTGTCATGCGTTCACCTCCAGAATGTGTACGACGGCGCTTCCACCCGAGCCTCCCATGTTCTGGGCCAGGGCACGCCTGGCTCCCTGTACCTGGCGTTCGCCTGCTTCTCCCCGGAGCTGGGTGACGAGTTCGCAAATCTGGGCAATGCCGGTCGCGCCGACGGGATGTCCCTTCGATTTGAGGCCGCCCGAAGTGTTAATCGGTTTTTTCCCGCCGAGTGCGGTGTGTCCTTCGAGCTCAAAGGTGCCGCCCTTTCCACGTTCCGCAAAACCGAGGGCTTCGATCACCATGATTTCTGCGATCGTAAAGCAGTCGTGCACTTCCGCGAAATCGATATCTTCTGGGCCGATCCCGGCCATGGTGTACGCCTGCTTCGCGGCCTCCTCTGTCGCATTAAGCCAGAGAAGGTCATCACGCTGATAGAGGGCGATCGAATCCGTAGCCTGACCCGATCCGGCAATCGTCACAATGGGTTTTTTGCAGATTCTTTTTGCGTTCTCCAGGGTGGTCACGATGCAGGCCGCCGCACCATCCGTGATCGGGGAACAGTCGAAAAGGTGAAGAGGATGGGCTACCAGCGGGGAGTTGACAACCGTATCTTCGTCGATCGCAAGGCGATACTGGGCCCTGGGATTCTTCAATCCGTGGGCATGGTTTTTTATCGCAACCCTTGATAGCATTTGACGGGTCGTCCCGTACGCCGCCATGTGGGCGGTAGCCATCATGGCATAGAGTCCCGGAAAGGTAACCCCAAGGAAGGACTCGTAATCGGCATCCGCTGCCGTTCCCAGGGCGAAGGTCGCGTCTCCTCCGGAAACGTCGGTCATCTTTTCAACGCCGCCCGCTAAGACGATTTCATGCATGCCGGATGCAACGGCGGCGGCCGCACAACGCAGGGCTGCGCCGCCTGAAGCGCAGGCGGATTCCACTCGTGTTCCGGCAATATACTTTTGCCCGAGGTAATCGGCCATAAGGGATCCGATGTGCTCCTGGTTGTTAAAGAGTCCCGGGCTCATGGATCCGACGTAGAGCGCATCAACGTGATCGACGCCCGCATCCTTTACGGCTTCCAGGGAGGCTTCAACAAACAGGTCTCTCAGTGATTTTTCCCACAGTTCTCCGAACTGTGTCATTCCAATTCCGATAATGGCTATATCTTTCATGACTGTATCCCTTCCTAGCTCTCGTTGGCCTTACGGATCTTGTGACGGAACTTTGCATAGGATCCGTAGTCGAGATAGATCTGTCCCTTATCCAGGTAAAACCGGGTCGTCAACGCCTTTTTCTGGACAGCAGGAAGTTTATCTGTGGCGGTAAAAATGAACCCGTCGCTACCGGCACCGGAGCCGAACGAGGCCATGAAGATCTTGTCCCCGGGCCTGGCAACATCGAGAATGGCTGTCAGTCCAAGGGGTGAGGCTCCCGAGTAGGTATTTCCAAGGAGAGGCACAAGCCACCCGGTTTCCATCTGTTCCCGGGTGAAGCCGAGCATTTTTCCAACTCGCATCGGAAATTTTCCGTTGGGCTGATGAAATACGGCATAGGCAAAATCTGAAGGTTTCATTCCCGATTTTTCCAGCAGGGCTCTGGCGCAACCCGTGATGTGGTGAAAGTAAGCGGGTTCCCCGGTGAATCGGGCTCCATGCTGGGGATAGTGCTGATACTCCCTTCTCCAGAAATCGGGTGTGTCCGTCATGTAGGAATGGGTAAAGTCCACGGACGCAAGAACCCCTTCGCCTTTTCCGAAGATGAAGGCGGCCGCACCGGCTGCGGCTGAGTATTCAAGGGCATCACCGGGCGCTCCCTGACTGGTATCGGCTCCGATTCCCAGGGCAAAGTTCATCTCACCGGACTTAACGTGGGAATAGGCAATGTACATGCCTTCCGATCCTGCTTTGCATGCAAATTCAAGATCGGCACAGTGTATGTGGGGCGTGGCTCCGATAGCATCTCCCACGACTGTTCCCGAAGGCTTGACAGCATAGGGGTGAGATTCCGATCCGATGTAAATCGCACCGATGTCGGCAGGGTTGATTCCCGCCCGCTTCAGGGCGTTCCGCGCGGCTTCCACGGACATCGTGATGACGTCCTGATCTGGTGCAGGAACCGATTTTTGAGTAAGGGCAAGCCCACGTTTGTAGCTCTCCGCATCCGCACCCCAGACCTTGGCAATTTCGTCAGCCTTGATCCGGTATCGGGGAATATAAGAGCCGTAACCTATGATTCCGATCATGTACACCTCCTTAGATTGCTTGCATTTCCCGAGTTGGCAAACTCAAAGGACAGTGGGCAGAGTATAGCATAGCCCGACGGGGGATTTGCGTTGTTCTTTGATTCGTATTTCCAGTTTCAAGCTCTTCCTTTGCTTGCACCTGCACCGAATCCGCCGGCGATAAGATGCGCTGCCCGCAGTGCCTCCGGAATATGACCGCAAAGGGTTATTTCTGGAATAATGGATGCGATTTCCATTTCCTGTAATCCCGCCGTCTGAATGTAGAGCGGACCGACACGAAGGGGGATGCCCGCCCTTTCTATGACTTTATATCGGGCGGAAGGGCGGGAGAGGTTTCCGAGTGCGGAGCGAATGGATGCAAAGTCGGGTTTCTTGCGCATCGTGACAAGGACCGGCTTTCCGGTCATTCTGTGAAGGGTGTGGATGTCAACGATATTGAAACCGGCAAGGGTGATTCCATCGAGTACGACCAGGTCGATCTGGTGAAAAAAACGGCGGCCAATCATGGCCGCCAATTGTCTGGTTGCGTTCCATCCATCCTGGGTGATCGTGGTTGTAAGGACACCTTCCAGATAGTCACGTCCTCGATAGAGGGCACCCACGACCAGGACGTTGCGCGTCACGTCCCGTCGAAACGGGGCATCATCGATGCCCAGGACTCTAATTTGCTTTCTGTGCGGCGAATTCAAGCTCCTGATCGATGATCTCCTTGAACTGTTCCAGCGGCTGTGCGCCCCTCAGCAAACGACCGTTAATGAAAAAAGAGGGGGTTGCCGTCGCTCCAAGTATCTGAGCCTGTACGACATCGGCATCGATCTGGGCGGCGTATTTGTGTTCATCCATGCATTTTGTGAAGGCGTCGACATCCATACCCAGAGAACCCGCATACTCCTTGACTCCATCGGAATTCAGCTTGCTTCGGTTCTGATACATCCAGTCATGAAATTCCCAGAACTTTCCCTGATCCTTGGCACAGAGTGCGGCTTCAGCGGCAAATCGGGCGCTCTTGTGGAATTCGAGGGGCAGGTTTTTAAAAACGTGGAGAATCTTGCCGTCATAGTCTTTGGCGACCTGCTCGAGAGTAGACTGAACCCTTCCACAGTAGGGGCATTCGAAGTCGGAGTATTCCACCAGGACGATGGGTGCATCGGCCGGACCTTTTTTAGGGTCGTTCTCTGTAATCTTGACATCCAGGCGGGGAGGCTGGATAAAGGTTTTATACTTTGCCTTCGAGAGCAGCTCATTCTTGAAGATCTCCTCCTGCTGCTGAATCTTCTGGCCATCAAGGAATTCCATGACTTTCTGTCGGGCTTCCTTCTCATCCTGGGGAAGGCGGGACCGATATTGATTCAATGTCTGGGAGATCTCTTCTTCCGTCGGTTTGCCGGCTTTATCCGTTACGTTCTGCTTGTAATATTCTTCAACGGAAATGTTGAGAGCCGCAGCCTCTTTCTCCTGGAGCTTTAGAAAGATGTAATCCTTTAGACCTGAAGAGAGGATCTGATATTCCTGCTGACGGATCTGTCCCAGGGCGGGACCGAGAAATTCCTCCAGCTCAGACCGGGTAATGTCGGCGCCATTGAGTACGGCGACGCGATTGTCATTTGCCTTCTGAGCGGGAGTTTTTTTCGCGGCAGCGGGAGCTGCAGGCTGAGCCGTCTGTGTGACTGTAGAACAGCTGACACAGAGGAAAAGCATAAACATTCCGAAAAGACTTAGTACTTTCATCAAAACAAC
Source organism: Thermoanaerobaculia bacterium (assembly GCA_035593605.1). Lineage (NCBI taxonomy): Bacteria > Pseudomonadati > Acidobacteriota > Thermoanaerobaculia > Thermoanaerobaculia bacterium. Next base: position 86,186 of record DAOSWS010000005.1, read on the forward strand.
CTCCTGTGGTGCTCTGGCATGGGGCACATCATATCGGGTTTACCCATCCTTTGCAAGGATGACGGAACAATGGAAGGATCACCTCATACCCCGGACAGAAACGGATTCAGGGGGATGTCATTCCTTTGCTCCGATTGCAGGTACGTTCCGTCACATTGTACGGATTCGATCACATAAGCGTTGCCAGGCCAATTCCTAAGAGCAATCCCCCGAGAAAATAAAAGATCTCTTTCATGGGCAGGGTGCGATCGCTGATCTGAAGATATTGCCAGAACTTTTGAAGCCTCGTATTCGATGGATCGATGGAAAAGGCCTGTCTCATCGTCGTGTTGGCCTTGGCCTTCATCCCGTTTTCCCAGTAAAGAGAAGCAAGATCCGCCATGATATCTGTGCTCAGCGGGTCGAGATCCAGGGCCCGGCGATAGGAAAGTTCAGCCTCTTTCTGCTTTCCAGGAATTCGGCGCAGGATCTGTCCCATTTTGAAAAGGTAGAATGAGTTACCCGGGTCATTGTCTACGGACATCTGGATGGCCGTCATAGCATCGGCCAGCTTCCGATCGCTCAACATCCGCAGGGCATACTGGTAATTGGTCGACGCGGTCTTCAGCTTGACCTGGGTGTCTGAAGGGCTGTCAGCGGGTTCCTTTGAAGATTCTTTGGGGCGGGGTGCTTCCTTTCGGGTAAGGATATTGTAAGCACGGGTCAGTTCGAGGAAGATGGCTTCCAGCTGATGGGTCAGGTCGGTCAATGTTTCCTTAGAACTCTGATCGGGGTGGTAAATGGATAAGAGTGTCTCATACTGTCGCCGGATGTCTATGGGAGTAAAAGTGTCAGGAAGTTCAAGGAACTCATTGGGTTCCTGAATACCGATGTGATGGAATTTTTCGACAACCATTTTCCGGGTCAGGGTGAATTCTTCTCCCTCAGCCTTCTGCGGGATCGACAGTGAATCCCGGGCGGGAGGCGTGCTGGATACTTCAAGGAGGCCGGCCATGACCAGGCCGAAAATCGTTTTCAATAGCTGGAAACGATCGATTTGAGGATTGGATTCCAGAATCTGCTCGATTCGAGGGCCTTTATCGGCGTGGTGCAGGATTGTCTTTTCCAGACGATTGGTGCTGGCCTGCTGATAACGCAACCGGACATCCTGGCTCAGGTGGAGGAATTTCTGCGGGTTGTCGATAACTCGGTCGATGGCCAATGGAGAGTCGATGGCACGGGAAGCTGCAAGAATCAGGTCCGCAGTTGTTTTTGAAGGCAGAATCTTCCAGCTTACGACCTGTACTTCCGGTCGGAAAGTGACATCGACTTTACGGGATTTGAAAAGCTGGACGAGGGTCTGTTCGAGTTTTCGGTTCAGCTGGTCTATGATCATTTCCTGCTGAGCCAGGCCCATATCAACCAGGAGACTGCCGAGAGGCCTTCCTTTTGTCGTATCAACCGCTTCCTGGGCCAGCTCGACATCCCAGGGGCTGATCAGGCCGGATTTAATGATCAACTGGGAGAGGGATTCCTCCGAGTTGGACGAAGAAAGGGCCATAATTCTTCCTTTGTCCAGGATGAAATTGTACGTTGTATCATCATCTTTGACCTCCACCTGGCCGCTTCGTCCTTCAATGTGCAGCTTGGAGAGGATGAGAGGGAAATAGGGAGTCGAACTCTGTTCAAAGATTTTCATGGTACACAATATACAGGAATCTGGGTTCGGTTGACGACAAATTCGGCTGTCGATCCCAGGAGAAGCTCCCGAATGCGGCTATGGCCACGGAGCCCCAGAAAGAGCATGGAGGAAGGCTGGTCAGCAATGAACTCTACGAGACTTTCTTCGACAGGTCCCTTGAGAAATTCAGCTTGAATCTCCAGATGATAAGGTTCAAGGTAGGAGGAGGCTCCTTTCAGAATATCAGGAGCCTGTCTGTCATCTTCCCCCGCATGGACCACGGTAAGGGGAACATTCAGCTTTTCACCAAACCTTGCGGCGTGAGATAGTGCTTTATAGGAAGAATCTGATCCATCGTAAGCAACGATAAATTTCTCCGGCGGCGATGCTCGATCCGGGACAATAATAAGGGGGCGTGATGTCCGTCGAAGGATATATTCTGCGGTCGATCCCATACGATCGGGATGAAATGCCGCATTCACTCCCTTGCGGCCAAGAATCAGCAGGTCCACTTTACGAGAGGCTTCCAGGAGAGAGGTTCCAACGGTTCCAATTACACTGCTCACCGAGCACGACACTGAAAATCGTTCACAGAAGTCGATAAAATTCTGTACGATAAGATCTCCAAGATCAGAAAGAATTTTCTCTTCCTGAGCGGCGTAATTACCAAATGGCTCGAAACCCATGGATCCCGCAATATCAGCCATATACTCGGCCTTCAGGTGCGTTGTGTCGACAACGTGAAGGGCGTCCACCTTCGCCCCCCATAGATCGGAAACCCAGAAGGCAAGGTTGCTCGCATTCCGGGCAATTTCACTTCCGTCGATCCCGAGAAGAAGATGCTTTATCATGTCGCCTCCTCCATAGTTCGTACTGCAGGCGTACCTGTTCTCCCTGGTTCGAAAATAATATGCTGTTTGTCATTATACAGGACTTTCAAAGCCCCGGGATAGTTGATTCGGAATTACCGGGAATATTTTTATTCATGCCATGTTTTCTTGATCCGGGTAACCGTGTATAATATGCGCTCGTGATTCGGTGCCAGGGCAATTGTCCGGCAGAGAGGAGGTGAATATTGAAAGCGTTAGGCCTGCATCTGTTGATTGAACTCCATAACTGTGATTCTAAGCTTCTCAACAATGAAGCCATGTTGAGAAAGATCCTTTATACGATTGCGCGCCGAAGTGGCATGACCCCGTTGAAAGATTCTTTTCATGCCTTTACGCCCCACGGAGTGTCAGGTGTTGTACTCCTGGCGGAATCCCACGTCTCTGTCCACACGTGGCCGGAACTGGGTTACGCGGCGGTAGATTTCTTCACCTGTAATCTTGAGACCGATTTGTCCCTTGTTGAGAGGATGATGCTTGAATCCTTCAAGCCCTCTCACCATGAAGTGATTGTCCAGGATCGGGGTGAGCATGTTCACGTGCCCCAGCGTGTGATCTGCGCTGACTGATTCATGAACTCTTCCCCTCAAAGACATCAGGATATCTGGTGGTCTGATATCGAAGGACCTGGAATGAAGGTTTCGATTCGGGTCAGAAAAGTTCTTCACCAGGAAGAGACTCCGTTTCAATCCCTTCTGATTTTTGAGTCTCTCGATCTCGGGAATGTGCTGGTTCTGGATGGAGCCCTGCAAACGACGCAGAAAGATGAATATTTTTACCATGAACAGTTGATCCATCCGGCGATCATGGTTGCACCGGATCGAGGGTTGGATGTTCTCCTGATCGGAGGAGGGGATGGGGGAGCGGCGAGGGAAATTCTCAAGCACCCCTCCATTCGAAATCTCCATATGGTTGAGATCGATGAACGGGTCGTCACCATGTGCAGAGAGTACTTCCCTGAATTATGGAAGGATGCCAGGGGTCAGGACATTATGAAGGATCCCCGGTACAGCCTGACCATCGGAGATGGTCTCGAGTGGGTAAGAAACATGAAGAATACGGGACAGAAGGTCGATATCGTCTATGCGGATGTGTCCGATCCTACGGGGCCGTCCCTGAGCATCTTCGGAACTGAATTTTACAGAAATGTTCAGGCTGTGTTGCAGGAAGACGGTATCTTTGCGTTCCAGGCCGAGAGTCCTCTCGGCATGGGATCGGTTCACGAACAGATTCTTACCTGCGCACGCAGTGTTTTTGGAAAGGTTTTTCGCTATACCGGTCCCGTTCCAACCTATCCGGGAGGGATGTGGTCTTTCGGATTTTGCAGTTCGAAAAATCCTTTACTGACGTCCCCACAATCCTTTGCTGAAGTCGTGGACCGCTATGAAGCCTTATTGGAGAGAGGAATCTCTTTACGTTTTTATGATCCGTGGTGGCATCGCCACGCCTTTACAGACTTTGTGTGAAATATATTTCACTTGAAGTGAAAAGTTTTTCATTTTAGTTCTTCGGGTAGGATTCGGAAAACGCCTTTCCTGGTTCATCCTGTTTTGATGGAAGTGATTTTTCCCCTCATAAAAAAACCTGGCATCTTTCTTGCTTAGTTCTTCAACATGTGGACATTGATCTGCAGGGCTCCCTCGGGTGAAAAGCACATTTATCTCGAGAATGAAGAGTACGCCATTGGATCAGACCCGACATGTGACATCTATCTTCCATTTCCCGGCGTACGAAGAGTCCACGCGCTCCTGACTCGAGATACACACTCATATTTTATCCACCCGTTGAAGGGTGTCGCAAAGCCCATGCTGAACGAAAAGGCGATTCATGATCCTGTTTCCCTGAAGGATGGGGACCGGTTCAGCCTTGGTGACGTGGTGCTGGAAATTCAAATGAAAAAAGCAGAACCGCTGGCCATGGAGTCTCTGTGGCTCAGCGCGCTGGCGAAGATTCTGGAGCAATATGTGAGTGTCCTGGGTGTTCTGGATCTTGAAACGTTACTGGACCTTGTCCGGCAAATCGCTCTCAAGGAGTCGTTGAAGAGGACAAATGGCAATATCCGGGCGGCTGCTGATCTTCTTGGCATATCCAGAAACGGACTGTACCACCTGATGGATCGACTCGACATTCATCGTTAGGCCGAGAATTTCGAAGGAAATAATTTAGTCGAAGAGAATAGTGGAAATGTCAAATTGCTTCACGAAATCAGCAGCATCTCTGGCCGTCAGGGGACGTGAAATATGGTACCCCTGGGCATAGTTGCATCCCAGATCTTTTAGCGCACGGATCTGCTCGGCCATCTCGACGCCCTCTCCCATGACCTTCATATTCAGGTGATGGCCCAGCGAAATAATAGTAGATACGATTTCCGAACGGTCTTTGGGAGACTTCATCTTCATAATGAAAGATCGATCAATTTTCAGAAAATCCAGAGGAAACTGATGCAGGTAACTCAAGGATGAATATCCAGTGCCAAAATCATCCACCAGGAGCTTGACTCCCAGTGCCTTCAGCTGAAACAGGGTGGATGTGACATCTTCTACCCGTTCCATGATCATACCTTCGGTGATCTCCAGGCCAAGAGAGTCGGGAGAAAGGTTGCATATGCGGAGGGTTTCACCGATGAATTCGGGAAGGTCAGGCTGGTAGAGAATGTGGTTGGAGAGGTTAACGGTGCAGGACAGATCTGCGCTTTCCTTCGTGAGGGATTTCCATTCCGAAAGTTGCCGGCATGTTTCTCCAATGACCCACCGATCAATCTCCGCCATATAGCCGGCATCGGTTGCGATCGTAAGGAAGTCATCAGGTGTCATCAATCCCCGCTCCGGATGCTTCCATCGTATGAGGGCTTCAAAACCGTGAACTTTGGACAGATCCAGGTTAATAATCGGTTGGTAATGAAGGTTGAATTCCTTCCGGTTTAACGCGGATCGGAGCTCGTTCTCAAGCTTGAGGATGGATACGGCCCGGGCATGCATGCCGGCTTCAAAGATGGCGTAGGAGCCTCTGCCCAGAACTTTTGCCTTGTACATGGCTGATTCGGCATCCCGGAGATAGAGCTCCGGGCGGCTGTGAGCGATATGACTGAAGGAAATTCCGATACAGGCTGAGGTGTAGATTTCATGTTCGCCAATCGTGATGGGAGACTGGAAAGAGGTCAGGATCCGATCTGCCAGACGCGTAACCTCGGAAGGATCTTCAACATCCTCGACCAGGATGGCGAACTCGTCTCCTCCGAGCCTTGCAACCGTGTCTCCGGGAAGGAGGCTGCCGCGGATTAATTCTCCGGTTCGTATCAACAGACGATCTCCGATGAGGTGCCCCAGGCTTTCGTTTATCACCTTGAATCGATCCAGATCGATGTGCAGAACAGCAAATGTGGTTTCTTCACTGCGACGGGTGCGCTCGATCGCCTGACCGAGACGGTCGGTGAAAAGTGCACGGTTGGGAAGAAGGGTCAGTGCATCGTGAAACGCGTCATGGAGAAGCTGCTCCTCTGCTCTCTTCCGATCGGTGATGTCGGTCTGGGACCCCGCCATTCGTATGGGACGGTTTTCCTCATCCCGCACGGCCATGCCCCTGGCAAGAACCCAGCGGTAGGTACCATCCCGATGGACGATTCGGAATTCTCTTTCAAAATGGGGCTCGAGGCCAGCCAGGTGAGCCTGAAAAGCACTTTCCACTTCCAGCCTGTCATCCTCATGAATCCGTTCCAGCCATTCTCCAGGTTTGCTGCTTATCTCTTCCTCCGCAAATCCAAGCATCGATTTCCACCGGGGTGAATAATAAACCGTGTCATGCTTTAAATCCCAATCCCAGAGGCCGTCGTTGGCGCCTTTTGCAGCCAGTGCATAGCGGAGTTCACTTTCCTGAAGAGCCGTTTCAGATTTTTTCCGGTTTGAAGATTCTACCGCAAGGGAAACAAGGTCGGCCATCGATGCCGCGAAGAGTTCCTCATCAAATTCCCACGCTCTTCTTGGGCCAATATGTTCATGACAGAGGATCCCGATCACTTCTCCGCCGATACGGATCTGGGCATCGATCATGGAGGAAATGTGGTTTGGTTTCAGGTAGCCATTTGCAAATTCTCGCGTTCGGGGATCGGTGAGCACGTCGTCGGTGGCTATCGTGCGGGATTCCCGGATCGATTTAAAATAGACCGGGAAATCCGCGACGGCGAGCTGGATACCGGAATCGTGAAAATCATCGCTTCGCGAATAGAGGTCAATACAGTCTAATTGTTTTCCGTCGCCCGAGAACATCCATACACTGACGCGCTCGACATCAAGGGTCTCTGCGGCTTTCCGGGTAACCTGACGGATGAAAGCAGGGAGATCGCCATGGGAAAGCTCGGCGCTTTTCGTCAGATCCAGCAGAACCCTGTTCTGGGTTCGAAGACGGTGATCACTGTCGCGAATAATGCTCTCCGCCCTTTTTCGATCCGTGATGTCGCGGCCGATTCCCTGTAAGGTTCCATCGGGTAGACGGACTGCGGAGATTTCCACGGGGAATTCCGTTCCATCTTTTCTTTTGAATGTCCGCTCAAGAAGGACCGCACGCTTTTCCCGTAAAGACGGTATCTGAAGGGGAAGGCGTTTCAGATCTCGCTCTGGAATCAGTTCAGTGTACAATTTTCCGATTAATTCTTCCTTTGAATACCCTGTCATATTGCATGCAGCCTGGTTGACCTGGAGAATTCGGGCATCGTCACTGACAATGTAGATGGCATCGGAAGCCTGTTCGATGAGCGTCCGATAACGTACTTCACTTTCGATCACTGCACGCTGGGATTTGACGATCGATGTAATATCTTCCACGGTTCCATCGTAGTACAGTACTTCTCCGGCGTCGTTCCGAACGACAGTCGAATTTTCCCTGACAAAGAGAGAGGAACCATCTTTCCTTTTCCACTCCGCCTCAAACCCCTGAATCGTTCCTGAAGCATGGATGACTTCCAGAAATTCTTTTCTGGTGCATGCATCTTTGTATCCCGATTCTCGGACATCGATGGAAGAGAGGTCCTCAAACGATGAATAACCCAGCATGGAAACCAGCGCAGGATTCGCCATCAATACCTTTCCGTCAGGCGAAGTCCGATAGATCCCGATGAGGGCGTTTTCATAGAGGCTTCGGAATCGTTCCTCCGATTCACGGATTCGTTCCTCCGAGAGCTTCTTTTCCGTAATGTCATCTTCGATCCCGATCATGTGCGTGATCGCGCCGTCATCATCTTTCAGAGGAGAAACGGTGAGGTGGACCCAGAATAGTTCACCGGTCTTTTTCCGATTCACAAGTTCTCCAGACCAGACGTCACCTGCTTTCACCGTTCTCCAAAGGTTCTCATGTACCTGCGGATCGTGATAGTCGGATTGAAGAATATCCGGTGTCTTCCCGATTGCCTCTTCTCGCGGCCAGCCGGTCACCTGGACGAAACGCTCGTTTACGTACTCGATCGCCCCTTCTGGATTGGTAATAATGATAATACTGCCACTTTGCTCCACGGCACTGGAAAGCATGCGCAGTTGAGCCTGTGTCTTTCTTTCCCGGGTCGTATCTCGAATCGTTCCAAGGGTGGCAGGGGCGCCCATGTACTGGATTAATCCTGCTGTGATGTGACAGTAAAGACGATGGCCCTCTTTGTGAATGAGGCGGATGTCATATTCAGAGGGAATGCTTTCCCCTGCCTGCCTTCGTGCATATCGGTCCAGCACCATCTCCTTGTCTTCGGGCGCGAGGATGTCTTCGTACGACACGGCCATAAACTCGGGGTGGGTGTAGCCCAGCATTTCGGCAAAGGCCTCGTTGGCGAAGATCATCTTTTGCCCCTGAAGGAGAAAAACGCCGTCGTGGATGTGCTCCACCAGAGTGCGGTAATGTTCTTCCGATTCCTTCAGCCTCTGTTCTGACCGCTTCTGATCCGTGATGTCTTTCAGGGTTCCCAGGCTGGCCACGCTGCCTTTGTAATTCAACAGACCGACGTGCATGAAAACATGGACGCGGGAACCATTCCGGTGGAGAAGCCTGAATTCGTATTCATCCGGAACGTCCTCTCCAGCCTGGCGTTTTGTGTACCGATCCACTACCCAGTCGTGGTCCTCCGGGGCGATGATGGAGTCGAAGGGGAGGGAAAGCAGGTCATTGGAACTCATTCCGACCATGCGGGCGAAAGCTTCGTTGACGTATTTGAAAATGTTGTCCTGGATTAGAAAGACACCATCTTGGATGTTTTGAAGGAGAGTCCGGTAGTGTTCCTCCGATTCCCGAATTTTTTCTTCCGCCTGCTTCGACTCCGTGATATCACGTACAATTCCGCAGATGGAGTGAACCCTGTCCCCTTCCATCTCCAGAGGGACCTGTACGGTATGAAAATAGTGGATTTTTCCACCAATGGTCAGTTCTCGAATTTCATCGACGATCTCTCCGCTGAAAGCCGCATTATCGACTTCCCGAATAATGGTGGCCGCTTCCGGAGGAAAGAGATCTTCAGGACACTTGCCCAGAAGCTCTCTCTGGGAGACTCCAAAGAGACGGGCCATGGAAGGATTGACAAAGGTGTACCTGCGGTCCATGTCCTTTATGAAGATGGAGTCTCGCGCGGTTTCGGTGATGGCTCTAAACCGCGCCTCGCTCTCTTTTACCTTCTTTTCGGCCCTGCGAAGTTCTTCAAGGTTTCTTACAAGAGCGACGGCAATGGGTTCATTTTTTCCCGTGCGCAGAACTTCTCCGATTCTCCGGAGGCGGACTTCCACGGGAAACTGCGTACCGTCGGCTCTTTTTGCCATCCATTCCACATCGACGGATTCCCCGTCCAGGGCTCGTTTGACATATTGAAAGGCCTGCTCCTTTGTGCACCCGTCTCCCATGAACTGTTCGGGATCGTTCTGAAGGATTGCATCCTTAGAACATTGATACGCCTTCAGGACGTTGGCATTGACGTCGATCAGGCGTCCATCCGCTCCGTGGATAAAGATCATGTCGGGGGATGCATCGTAAATCGCCTGGAGAAAATCTCTCGCTTCCCTCAGGGATTCTTCCGCATGAACTCTCTCGGTCACATCCTCACCCGATGAGAGGGTGTGCGTGATGAACCCGTTCTCATCCCGGAGGTAGGTGTTGCGCCATTCGATCAGCCGCTCATCCCCCTTCCTGGTCCGGACCGGGTTGGCGTATTCAGTGAAGGCCTGGACCTGCCCGTGGATCAGGGATTCAAATACTCCCTTCAGCTCTCCCGCCATCCGGGAGGGAATAAAGGAGTCAAACCAGTTCTTTCCCACAATTTCAGAGACGGAATAGCCAAGAATTTCAGCACCCTTCCTGTTGATATGGACAATTTGTGCCTGTGGATTCAGAATTAGAAGGATTACGTTTGCGACATCAAAATACTTCTGAGCCAGGTCGCGCTGGTGTTCCAGCTCCCGGATGACCGCGATCCTCTCGCTAATGTCTCGAAAAAGTCCCAGAACATGGGTCTTTCCCTCAATTACGAGATTTTTTGCGCTGATTTCGACCGGGATGCGCTTTCCGCTGGAATGAACCACTTCCAGCGGCTCGGATATCGCTTTCCCTAAAGCCTTATGATCCTGGAAAATCTTTCTGTAGCGCTCCCGATCTTCGGGCGGGTGCAGTTCTGACTGATGCTTTCCCAGGATCTGGTCCCGGGGCAGTCCGAGCAGTTCCTCAGACCGGTGGTTGATTTCTACGATCACGCCCCTGTCGTCGGCGATAAAAATGGCATCGTTCGCACTGTCCAGAAACGAACGTGCTTCCTCCGGCAGATGGAAGATTCCTGAATCAGACTCAGGGTCCATTGTACTTTAACCGCGGGTTGAGAATTTCATGTGCGCACATCCTGAACACTCGGGCCAGTATAGCACAGTGAGATGGCTTTCAATCCATTGCCGGGTACGGAACGAGTTGATATACTGGCTGAAACAAACGGGGGTGCTCGATGCAATTTCTTCCCGAGATTTCTTTCGAAACGTTCCAGTGGGTAATCCTGCCTGTTCCCTTTGAAGCGACCACCAGCTACCTCAAGGGAACCGCCCGTGGGCCGGAGGCCATCATCGAATCCAGTGCGCAACTGGAGGATTTTGACACCATGGCCGGCCGTGAGGCAATACGGGACCATGGATTTTATACAGACGATACATGGGAATTTTCCGGGTCATTGATAGAGGTGGGGAAACGCGTAGAGTTCTGGCTGGAAAAGGGAAAAAAGATCCTGGCTCTTGGAGGAGAGCACTCCATCACGATTCCGATCGTACCGGCCTACAAAAAGTATTATCCCGACCTTGCCGTCGTTCACTTTGACGCTCATGCCGATCTTCGGGACGCCTATGAAGGATCCAGCCTCTCCCATGCCTGTGCCATGCGCAGGGTACTCGATCATGTTCCCATTTATTCTCTTGGATTGAGAGCCTATTCCCAGGAAGAAAAGGACCTGATCCTGGAGCGCTCGATACCCGTGCTTCATGCCTGGGAAATGGATGATACAAGCCGTGTTATTGAGTTTCTGGATCAGGTTCCCCCGAATGTCTATATATCCTTCGATGTAGATGCCGTCGATCCCTCAGAAATTCCCACTACGGGAACGCCTCAGCCTGGAGGAATCTCGTTTCGGCAGTCGATTACAGCGCTCGGCCACCTTTTTGAACATCGTAATATCGTCGGGGCCGATGTAGTCGAAACGAGGCCGATCGCAGGGCTGGAATATGGTGTCTTTACCGTGGCCTCACTCTGCCATTTCATGCTTGGCAGGGGATAAGTGGGTCTCGTTCGGGATCAGGCCATTATCCTGGCGACCTATCCCATAGGGGAAAAGGATCTCATTGTTGTATTGTTCACCCGATTCTCCGGGAAAAGAAGGGGCGTAGCGCGGGGTGCGAGGGGGAGGAGGAGCCGCCTGGCCAGTGCGGTAACAACTCTGAACGAAGTCACTCTGACGTTTTACGAATCGGAGGGTCGAGATCTGATCCAGATCCGGGACATGGAGGTTCAGCACTCCTCCATGCCTCTGGCTTCCAGGCTTTCCTGTCCAATGGTTCTTCCTTTTCTTACCGAACTTTCTGATCGTTTTTTCCATGAAGGACTGGCTTCGGAAAGGGGATTCAGGTTGCTGGGCCACGTCCTTTCCGGGTTACGCGGCGGAAATCATGAAGGGATTACGGTTCTTTACAGTGCCCTGTGGATGCTTGTGATTGCCGGAGTCTTTCCTTCCATACAACTTTGCACGAGTTGCGGCAGGGCTACCGCTGCGATCGATTTTGAAAAGATGGCGTTTCTTTGTTCTTCCTGCGCGGATCCCAACTCTTTTCCCGTAAGCCCCGATGTCCTGGATCTGGTGACAACGATGCTGCATGCTCCCATTGACAGCATAGCTCTTCCGCAATCCGGGAGCACCCTTCGAGATATGGACCGGATCCTGGCGGGATGCAGAAGTCACTACCTGGGGTCTGAACTAAAAACCTACCGTTTCCTCTCAACGTGTGATAAACTCTTTTCTCCATGAATCTGCAGGATATCGTGAACGGTCTCCAGGCCTACTGGAGCCGCCAGGGATGCCTTATTGTCCAGCCCTACGACCTGGAAGTAGGGGCGGGAACCATGCATCCTGAAACCTTTTTCAGGGTATTGAAACCAGCGCCATGGAGAGTTGCGTACACTCAGCCCTCGCGCCGACCTGCCGATGGAAGATATGGCGACAACCCCTTCCGTCTCTACAAGCACCTTCAGTACCAGGTGATCCTGAAGCCCTCTCCCGAGAACGTTCAGGATCTCTACCTGGGGAGTCTGGAGCAGATCGGAATCGATTTAAAACGTCATGATATCCGTTTTGAAGAAGACAACTGGGAAGCCCCGACACTGGGAGCATGGGGGGTTGGTTGGCAGGTTATGCTCGATGGAATGGAAATCAGCCAGTTTACCTATTTTCAGCAATCAGGCGGTGTGGAATTGAACCCCATTTCCGTGGAACTGACCTATGGCCTGGAACGGATCACCATGTACCTGACCAAGAGCCAGTCCATCTATGACATCCCTTACAATGATACCGTTGCCTATCGGGATGTCCGGTTATGGGAAGAGCGGGAAATGAGTGCCTACTATTTTGACACTGCCGATGTGGAAGAGCTGTGGCATCAGTTTTCATTCTGGGAAAGGGAGTGTGAAGCCTGTTTAAGCGAAGAGCTTCTCTATCCGGCCTATGAAGGCGTGTTGAAAATGTCGCATCTTTTTAATGTCCTGGATGCGCGGGGGGTCATATCGGTTACACAGCGTGCCTCCGCCATAGGACGAATCCGAAACCTTGCCGTGCAGTGCGCCCACAGGTATCTGGACCGTGACAACGCAGACACTGGTTCTTGAACTCCTCCTGGAGGAGATGCCTGCAGGGGTCGTGACCCCTGCATCGAAGAATCTGAGCGATTCGATCGCACGGCAGCTTTCGGAATTTTCAATCCATTATGAGAGAATTCGGGCCATTTCCACCTCCCGTCGACTGGGAGTCATGATCGAGGGTCTCTCGGATCGTCAGGAGGATCGGGAGGAACTCGTTACGGGTCCTCCGTGGGATCAGGCGTTCGGTGAAGACGGTACACCGACGAGGGCGGCAGAAGGATTTGCCCGGTCCCGCCATATCGATGTGAGCGAGCTGGAAAAGGTCGAAACAGACAGGGGACTGTACGCGGGAATCCGTTGCCGGTCCACCGGGAAGATGACATCTGCGCTCCTGCCCGACATTCTGACCCGGGCTCTGTCAGGACTTCGATTCCCGAGAGAAATGCGCTGGGGAGCGGGGGTCGGACCTTTTGTAAGGCCGGTTCACGGTATCCTGGCCCTCCTGGATAGAGAGGTGATTCCCCTTCAATTCATGAATAAGGAATCGACCCGTTCCACTGTCTCTCATCGCCAGAAGTCATCACTTCCGCTTTCGATCGAATCAGCTTCGGATTACCCGTCTGTTCTTCAGGGAGCAGATGTGCTTGTATTTCATGAAGACCGAATGAAATCATTTCTGGACCAGGTTCGGAACCACGCCTCCTCAGCAGGAGCCCAACCGCCGGAAGGGGATCCGCTTCTCGAGGAATGGGCTTCCATGGTGGAGTATCCGGGGCAGGTCCGGGGATCACTGAAAGAAGATCTTTTTACGCTCCCGGTTGAAATTCTGGAACAGACCCTGCGCCACCATCAGAAAGCGATACTTCTGCGAAATCCGGAAGGAAAGGCTATACCGGTTTTTCTGGCGGTCATGGATCGCAGGGAAGATCATGAGGGAGTCGTGCGCCAGGGGCAGGAATGGGTGATCCAGGCCCGCCTGGAAGATGCCGGATTCTTTTTCCACGAGGATCGGAAGTTGCCCATGGTCGATCGTGTGGAAGGTCTGAAGGCCCTTTCGTTTCATGATCGAGTGGGGAACTACCTTCAGAAAACCGGGCGGATCCAGGAACTTTCAGAATTTCTTGCTCATCAGGTAGGTCAGGGAGATCTTGTTCCCCTCATTCTGCAGGCGGCCCGCCTGTGCAAGGCTGACCTTGCCACACAGATGGTAGGAGAGTTCCCCGAGCTGCAGGGCATCATCGGAGGAATTTACACGCGGGATGAAGGTGTCGATGAACGGGTGTGGAAGGCGATCTACCAGCATTACATGCCCCGTTTCCCGGAAGATGCCCTCCCCGATGGTCCGGTAGGAGCCATCGTGGCCCTGGCCGACCGTATGGATACCCTGGCCTCGCTCTTTGCCGCAGGGGAGATACCCACGGGCTCCCGGGATCCCTTCGGCCTCAGACGCATTGGGAACGGTTTGATCCAGATTTTAATGAAGTTCGCGTATGATATTGACCTCGACCTTGTTTTCGCGCGATCGCTCCAGCTTCTGGAGACATCAATTTCCGTAAGCGATGAAGTACACAGGGAACTGCGGTCCTTCATGGAAGAGCGACAGGCCTATCTGATGGGACAAAAGGGGTTCTCCGAGGACGAGATCCGCTCGGTGCTGGAAGTCCGTGCCTCCCATCCCGTGGACGCCCTTGCGCGTCTGACCAGCATCCATGAGTTCAGGGATCAGCAAGATTTCCTGAAATTCATTCTGGCCTTTAAGCGATTGCGTAATATACTGGGTGATCGGGTCCCGTCAGATATTGACGCCGGCCGCCTGGTGGAGGATGAGGAAAAAAACCTCTACGCGGCCTTTATCCAGGCCAAGGAATCGTATTTGAAGTACCTCAACGAGAGAAACTATACCGGAGCACTTCGTGTCATGGAATCTCTCAGCAATCCTTTGGATGTTTTCTTTGACAAGGTGATGGTAATGACCGAGGATAAGAGTCTCCAGACAAACCGTTTGGCTCTTCTGGGTCATCTCTATCGAGAATTTCTGAAAATCGCGCAATTTTCTAACCTTCAGGTAGAAAAAGCTCAATATCGGTCCACATAAGGAGGTCTTCATGTCCGATCACGTCTATTTTTTCGGAGGTGGCAAGGCGGACGGCCACGCAGGCATGAAAATGGTTCTGGGAGGCAAGGGAGCAAACCTGGCGGAAATGACCAATATCGGGATTCCCGTTCCTCCCGGATTCACAATATCCACGGCGGTCTGCACCTATTTTAATGAACACCATGGATCCTATCCCACTTCACTGCCTCAGGAAGTGGACAAGGCGCTTTCCAAGCTGGAAAAGCTACAGGGGAAGGGCTTCGGTGATCCGGAAAACCCGCTGCTCGTATCGGTTCGATCGGGTTCTGCTTTTTCCATGCCCGGAATGATGGACACGATTCTAAATCTGGGGCTGAATACCGACACCGTGCGTGGATTGATCATCCAGTCCGGAAATGAACGATTTGCATGGGATTGCTATCGCCGGTTCATCCAGATGTATGGAGACGTGGTGCTTGGAGTTCCTCATGCAAAGTTTGAAATCATTCTGGAAGAAGCCCGCGAAAAAGCGGGTGTCGAAAGCGATGCGGATCTTCCGGCCGATTCTCTCAAGAGAGTTGCGAACCGTTACCTTGATCTCGTGAAAAAGGAAACCGGAGAGCATTTCCCTATGGATCCGGAGCGTCAGCTCTGGGGGGCCATCACCGCAGTCTTTAAGTCCTGGAACAACAAACGGGCCGTTGAATATCGCCGACTGCATCAGATCCCCGATCACCTTGGCACGGCCGTGAATGTCCAGGTCATGGTCTTTGGAAACACAGGGAACGAAAGCGCAACCGGTGTCGCCTTTACGCGCAACCCGGCCTCGGGGGAGAACGAATTCTACGGCGAGTTTCTGATCAATGCCCAGGGTGAAGATGTGGTTGCCGGTATCCGGACTCCCAAGCCGATGGTGGAACTGAACGATTCAATGCCGCAGGTGTACAAGCAGCTTGAAAACGTGCGGCACAAGCTCGAATCCCACTACAAGAACATGGAAGACCTCGAGTTTACCATCGAACACAAAAAGCTCTATATCCTGCAGACCCGCCACGGGAAGCGGACAGGGCAGGCTGCGATCAAAATTGCCGTCGACATGGTCAATGAATCACTGATTGAGCCGAAGGATGCGATAAGGCAGGTGGATCCGGCCATTCTGGTTCATCTTCTCTCCCCCGTATTTGATCTCGATGAAAAGGAAAAGGCCCTTACGGAGGGAAGGCTGCTCGGGAAGGGATTGAACGCCGGCCCGGGAGCTGCTGCCGGGAAGATTGTCTTTACGGCGGAGAAAGCCGTGGAAATGGCGGCAAAGAAGGAGCAGGTCATCCTCGTACGCACCGAGACATCACCCGAGGATATTGCGGGGATGAATGCGGCTCGCGGAATCCTGACTTCACGGGGCGGCATGACCTCACACGCGGCCGTTGTTGCCCGGGGAATGGGGAAACCCTGCGTTGTCGGGTTTGGAGAAATGGATGTTGACGAAGAGAAAAGAGTAGCCAAAATTAAGGGTATTACCCTGAAAGAGGGAGATTCCATCTCCATCGACGGCACTACGGGTGAGATCCTCAAGGGAAATATCAAAACAAAGCCGAGCGAAATCCTTCAGGTTCTGGTTCACGGAACGCTTAAAGAAGAAGATGCACCTCTTTATCAGTACTACAAGACCTTCATGGAGTGGGTGAAAGACAACCGGCGGCTTAACGTTCGGACCAATGCCGATACGCCCTACGACTCCGACGTGGCCCGCAGGCTGGGAGCCGAAGGAATTGGTCTTTGCAGAACAGAGCACATGTTTTTTGCCGAAGACCGAATTCAGGCTGTCCGTGAAATGATCCTTTCGGAGACGACCGAAGACCGGGAAAAGGCGCTCGCCAAGATTGAACCGATGCAGGAAGAGGATTTTATAGGGATTTTCAAGGCCATGGACGGTCTCCCCGTGACGATTCGTCTCCTGGATCCGCCATTGCACGAATTTCTGCCCCATGAACCTGAAATCGTGGCCAAGGTGGCCAAAGAGATGAAGGTAAAGGCGGAAGAAGTGGAAGCCAAGGTGGAACAGCTGGCGGAAATGAACCCGATGCTGGGGCATCGGGGATGCCGTCTGGGCGTCACCTTCCCCGAGATCTACGCCATGCAGGTCCGGGCCATCATCCGCGCGGCCTGCAAGGTCCAGAAAGAGGGCGTAG
Source organism: Thermoanaerobaculia bacterium (assembly GCA_035593605.1). Taxonomy (NCBI): domain Bacteria; kingdom Pseudomonadati; phylum Acidobacteriota; class Thermoanaerobaculia; species Thermoanaerobaculia bacterium. The sequence continues at coordinate 103,331 of DAOSWS010000005.1, forward strand.
CCGTTCTCCCTGAGATTATGATTCCCCTGGTCGGGATCCGCAACGAATTTGACGTTATGGCGGAAATGACCCGTGCGGTTGCTTCGCAGATTATGGATGAAGAGCAGGAAAAGGTCGCCTACCTGGTGGGTACGATGATGGAAATCCCGCGTGCCTGCCTCGTTGCGGACCAGATAGCGCGGAAAGCCGAGTTTTTCTCCTTTGGAACCAATGACCTCACGCAGATGACCTTTGGATTCTCCCGGGACGACATCAATAAATTCCTTCCGGATTACCTCGATAAGGGCATCCTCCTGCAGGATCCCTTCGCCTCTCTGGATCAGGAAGGTGTCGGTCAGCTTGTGGAAATGGGAACCACCAAAGGAAGGGAGGGCCGGGAAAATCTGAAGGTCGGTGTCTGTGGAGAGCATGGGGGAGACCCGCACTCGGTCTATTTCTTCCATAAAGTCGGGTTAAACTATGTTTCCTGCTCTCCATACCGGGTTCCTGTGGCTTTACTGGCCGCGGCCCGTGCCCATTGCGAGGAATCGTAATCCAACGGACGCCGGAGTATTTCCTGAGGTAGAGGGGTAGATATGGGTAATATACGTCTACTTCCTGACCATCTCATCAATCAGATCGCAGCCGGGGAGGTTGTGGAACGGCCTGCCTCGGTCCTGAAAGAAGTCCTGGAAAATGCCGCGGATGCGGAAGCCTCCTCCATTACGATCCGATTCAGCCAGGGAGGGCGATCCCTGATCCAGGTCGAAGATAACGGGACCGGTATGGGCAGGGAAGACGCTCTGTTAGCCCTGGAACGGCACGCGACAAGCAAAATTACTTCGGTTGATGACCTGCTCCGGCTGGCAACGCTGGGCTTTCGTGGAGAAGCCCTTCCCTCCATCGCTTCCGTGTCTCGAATGACGCTGCTGACGAGTGACGGATCGGGAGAAGGGACGCGAGTTCAGATCGACGGCGGCCGGATTACGAGTGTCGAACCCGCGTATCGTGAACGGGGAACCACCGTAACCGTCAGGGATCTCTTCTTTAACTTACCCGGCAGGAGAAAGTTCCTTCGGAGTCCCGCGACGGAGACCCGCCATTTGTGGCGAATCATCCAGGGAGCCGCCCTGCCCAACCCTCAACTGGGATTCAAAGTCTACGATGGAAACGACCTTGCGGCGGATCTTCCTGCGGCGGAGTCTCTCCAGACCCGGATGTCGGATCTTTACGGGGAAAGTCTGTTCAAGGATCTCGTCACCCTGGAATCAAGCCAGGGCCCCTGCTCCGCCGTCCTCTTTACCGCGAGAGAGCATTCCCAGTTCCACGGAGCTCACATCCAGTTTGCCTTTGTGAATCGGCGTCATGTGAGGGACCGCTTCGTTACCGGAGCCCTTTTGTCCCGGATCAAAAAGGTCTTTCCCCACCACCCTCAGCCGGTCTATCTGCTCTTTCTCGATCTTCCTGCGGAAGAAGTTGATTTCAACGTCCACCCGGCCAAGCTGGAAGTCCGGTTCCGGGATACTGCGACACTTTTTACTCTCATGGATCGGTTCGTAGAGGGAAAAGTCGGTCAGATTACCGCACCCGGCCCGATTCCGGTGGTTCAGGGGCCAAAGGCGGGATTCCATGGGATACCTTCGTCTCGATCCACCTCAGTCCCTTCCACTCCCGGCTTTCGCTCCGCCATGACCCGATTCGGGGAAGAGCTGAAAGAGCACTTTCAACACTCTATTTCACCGGACCTTCCGTTCCGGTATATCGGATCCTTCCGCGATGCCTTTCTCCTCTTTGATCATGAAAATGAACTGAAACTGGTCGATCAGCACGCGGCCCATGAGCGTATTCTCTATGAACGGTTGCTCCGGGGAATGGCAGACGGAGAAACAGGGAAGCAGCATCTTTTGCCTCCTGTGACCATTGAGCTCCTTCCTGAGGAACGGTCTATGGTTAAGGAAGCCACTGACGACCTGACAGAAATGGGGTTTGAAGTCGAAATATTCGGGGATCGAACCCTGAGCCTGCGTGCCCATCCAATCGGAATGACAAAGAGCGAATCGGTTGAGTTCATTCGAGCCTATCTCCGGGAATCGAAAGGGGACAGAAATACCCGGACAATTGCTTCGCTTGCCTGCCGGAGCGCCATCAAGATCCATTCTCCGCTTGCACCGGAAAAGGCCATCGAGCTCTACCGGAACCTGCTGGCCTGCGAGGATCCCCACCACTGCCCGCATGGACGGCCGACCATCCTGGTTCTAAGCCAGGACCAGCTCTTCGCCTACTTCAAGCGCACCTGATCTTTTCCCATCACTAGAGATAAAAAAAACACCCCGGCATTGCCGGGGCGTTGAAGTTTAATGATCTGGAAGTCAATTACAGGTAAAGGTGACCTGTATTTTCCAGGTTCCCCCGTCGTTGTACTTGTTGAGATAGATCGTGCAGTTCCCGACGAGCTCGTAGAAAACCAGCGGCCGTCCGTTGTCGGTCAGAACAGTAGGATCCGGGTCGACGTAGGGTGAGGTGATATCGGCGGCGTAAAAGTCGTCGTCATCTTCGGAGCCGTTGGCTTCCATCATCGAGCCTTCCCCTTCGTCGGCAACCATGTTCGCCCCGGAGGGATCAAGGGCCGGGTCAGCAGGATGGGTCTGCACAAAGATCGCGTTCAAGGCTGTGGAGAGGGGATTCGTAGAAGCAATCTCGTCATTCCGGAGAAGGTCGGGAATCGGGATCGGTCCCGAATCGGGATCTAGGTAGTCGGGAATCCCGTCGTTATCCTGGTCGTCATCACTCCAGTCTCCATTCCCGTTGGTGTCCTCCTCCGAGGTGTCATAGCCGTCCCCGTCGTCATCCACATCCTGAAAGTCGGGTTTCCCGTCCGTGTCGGTGTCCTGAAGGGTCGCCGGGGTCGTCTCGTAGGAGTCATCCAGGCCGTTTCCGTTTGTGTCGGTAATCGTGTCGATCTGACCGTCGCCATTCGAGTCCACGACCGTCGTATTGTCGTTCACGCCGTCATGATCCGCGTCGTTCCCCTCGATCAGGTCTTCCACCCCGTCTCCGTCGGCATCAAGGTCCTGAAAGTCCGGGCTGCCGTCCCCGTCGGTGTCGACGGGCTTGGTTCCCAGATCACTGTCTCCCGCTTCGTCCGCGTCGGGGATCCCGTCGTTGTCACAGTCCAGGTCGAGGTAGTTGGGTACTCCATCCCCGTCGAAGTCTCCGAAGGATTCGTCCTCGTCGGAGATCGTGTCCCCGTCGGAGTCCAGGTCCAGGTAGTTGGGAATTCCATCCCCGTCCGGGTCGCCCAGGCCTTCCTGACCGTCCGAGATTCCATCATCGTCGCTATCGGGGTCCCTGAAGTCGGGGATCCCGTCTCCGTCGGTGTCCACCGGGGGTGTGTCCGGGTTCCCGTCGCCCCCTTCCACGGAATCGGGGATCCCGTCGTTGTCCGAGTCAAGGTCCAGGTAGTCGGGAATCCCATCGCCATCCGTGTCCCCCGCACCCTCATCGCTGTCGTAAATCCCGTCCCCGTCACTGTCCAGGTCCTGGTCGTTGGGGATCCCGTCTCCGTCCTGGTCATCCAGCGGGGCCGAATTCTCCGTCACGTCAGGAATCCCATCGTTGTCACTGTCCGTAAGGGCGTCGGGATCCAGAAAGTCGGGCTGTGTATCCCCGTCGCCGTCTCCCGTCCCTTCAATCCGATCAGGAATCCCGTCGTCATCGGAGTCCGGATCCAGGTAGTTGGGAATTCCATCACTATCCGTGTCGTCCCCGATCGGGCTCGTGTCTCCCCCGAAGCGGTCGTATTCGTTTGCGGTGGGGATCCCGTCGTTGTCATCGTCAGTGTCAAGGAAATCGGGATTGCCATCATTGTCGCTGTCCTGCAGTGCCGCCGGTGTCGTCTCATAGGTGTCATCCAGGCCGTTGCCGTTCGCATCGGTGATCGTGTCGATTCGGCCGTCGTTGTCGGCATCGGTCACGCCGGTGTTGTCATTGGCGCCATCCTGGTCGGCATCGTTCCCTTCGATCAGGTCCCACACGCCGTCGCCATCACTGTCCAGGTCGAGGTAGTTGGGAATTCCGTCTCCATCAAAATCTCCCGCTCCCTCCGCTGCATCCGGAATCCCGTCGTTGTCACTGTCAAGATCGAGATAGTCCGCGACGCCGTCCCCGTCACTGTCCCCCGATCCTTCTGTTACGTCAGAGATCCCGTCCCCGTCGCTGTCCGTTGGTACGTCGGGATCCAGAAAGTCCGGCGATCCGTCTGTGTCGGAGTCCGCCGTACCCTCAATCTGGTCCGGAAGTCCATCCGCGTCGGAGTCCAGGTCCAGGTAGTTGGGTATGCCATCCCCATCGTAATCATCGGTCCCGGTTCCGCTGTCTTCCACGCTGTCCGGAATCCCGTCGCCGTCGGAGTCGGGATCCAGGAAATTGGGAATCCCGTCCCCGTCGATATCCCCGGTGCCTTCGATACTGTCGGGAATGCCGTCCCCGTCGGAGTCGTCATCGATGTAGTTCCCCAGCCCGTCTCCGCCATCCGCTGTGTCCCCTGTATGTTCCGTAGCGTCGGGGATGCCGTCGCTATCGGAGTCGAGGTCGAGGTAATTGGGGTTCCCGTTGGAGTTCGTGTCATCATCTGTGGGATCGCCGTTCCCGTTGGCGTCTTCGTCCGCCGTGGGGATGCTGTCCCCGTCATCGTCCGGATCGAGATAGTCAGGGAGGGTATCGCCGTCGAAGTTCTGCGTAACGGCCGGCGTGCCTCCTTCGCTGGGGTCGTAGTGGTCGTCCCACCCGTCTCCGTCTGCGTCGGTGATTGTGTCGATCCTGCCGTCATTGTCCGCGTCGGTAACTGCATAGTCGGTAACACCGTCAAAGTTTGCATCATTGCCTTCGATAAGGTCCCACACTCCGTCGCCGTCCGAGTCCAGGTCGAGGTAGTTCGGAATTCCGTCCCCGTCGGCATCTCCCGTTCCTTCCACTGCGTCCGCAATCCCATCGTTGTCCGCATCCAGATCTGGAGTGTCGGCAATTCCGTCCCCGTCGGTGTCAGGTTCCAGTACGAAGTCATCCATGGCGGCCGCGTCCGGATCCGTTGGGGAATAAAGGGGCGGGATCGGTGCCCCGGTGGGATAGATCACTGCGTGCCAGGTTCCTTCCGAGCCCAGGCTCGAACCGTCGACGCTCGTCGACAGCTCACCTGATCCGTTGGTGATCACGGTCTGGGTGAGTACGAGGGTTCCGTCTTCATCGTAGTACACCACCGTATACGACGTTGTGGGCAGGAGGGGACTTCCGTAAAGATAGATCGTATCGGCCAGCGTAAAGTAATCTTCAGGGTCGGTCCAGGAGGCATCGGCGTAGGAAGCCAGGGCCGTGCCCACCGGGATGGGGAAGGTGGCCGTGGCGATCGTGTTGTCGCAGGACCCCAGCCAGTAGACCTGAATCGTGTAGATTCCCTCTACCGGGAAGGATACGTTGTTGACCGAGACTGTCTCCGTGGCCGAATCGCCCGCTGCAATCGTGTGGGGCAGGGTGATCCTTGTGAACAGGGCCGAATCATAGGAGGAAAAGGTCCCGGAGGAAGTAAGGTATTGTGTGCCATCCGGGTTGATGACCCGGTAGCGGTATGTGGTGTCGTAATAGACGGCTCCCGTGGATGTGTTATTGAATGTAGCCGTCACGGTGAGGTTGTTGCCCGTCAGGCTGTACGAGGCCCGGTTCGTCGTGATCGGACCGATTGTCGACGGTGTGGCGGCAGGGTCAAGGGTGATGAGAATCGTGTCAAGAAGCGTGCCGGACTGGTAGAGTCGAACCGTCCAGGTACCCAGCGTGTCTGTCGAGGTGAAGGTGTACTCGTCCAGGGCGTCCCCGCTTCCGTCCGTCGGTACCGTGTGGGACTGGATCGCCGTACTCGAAGAGGGGGGGAAGATGTCGATCCGGTATGTGGTCGTCGTCGACAGGGTCAGCGATGCCCCCTGCAGGTATACCGTGTCACACCGGGCAAAGAAGGTCTGGGAGATCGTGCGGTTAGGATCAGCATACGCGGCAATGTAGCTGACCGTGAGCTGGTCCGTGACTGCCGCCGTGGCTCCAGTGCCCGACGTCGCCGTCACTGTGGTCGAGTTCTGCACGGGATAACTGGTCGGGGCCAGATCGGGAACGATGATCTCCACCACAAGGTCCATTTCCCCACCATACGCAGGAAGGGAAAACGTACCTGTAATCTGGTTTCCATCGGACGGGTTTCCGTCCCCGTCCGGATCGGTGTAATACCGGACCGTCCATCCCTGCGTCGAGGTCTGGCTCAGCGTGATCGTTTCGGATGTAATCCAGGAATTGATCAGCGTGTGGGCAAAGAAGACCGAACGGCTGTCCCCGCTGAACTTGTTTGTGTTATTTGAAAAGAGGTAGGAAGGGGTCAAGGTCAGACGGCTCCGGATCGTTGTCGTGAGCTGAGCGTCATCCGACGTGCCGTAAATGTCGCCTACGGCTGTAACGGAGGTTACATCCACGTCGTTCAGAGTTCCTGAATAGACCCGTACACGGAAGGTTACCGGTGTGCCGTTGAAGACCGTCCCGAAATCGGGATAGCCGTTACTGTTCGTGTCATATCCGCTCTGGATCGATTCAAAGCTCCCGTCCCCGTTTGTGTCCTCCGCGACAAGGGCCCCGCCTCCGGTGTAGATCTGCAGGCGGTAGCCGAGAGACGAAAGGACGTACAGATCAAAAACGTCGTCCAGACCGTTATTGGTCAGCGTCAATGTGTACTCGGCATATTGCCCCACGGCGGCTGCCCCTGTCTGGAGTGACGGCTGGAGTGTAACCTGGCCAATTCCTGTGATGTCGGTGACTGAATCGTACGAGTCCAGAGGCTCGGTCAGCGAAATTGCGGTAAGGATCGTTGTGTCGATCACGTCCGTGATCCCGGCCGCGGCCGTCAGTTCCAGGCGCAGGGAAAAGGTGTTTCCGGGAGAGGCCGTTGTCAGAATCGGCGTGTCGGGGCGTGTGTCCCCCGTTCCGGAATCGCTGTTATACACAGGGTTGACGTAGTCCCAGTCCCCGTCTCCATCGGTGTCCGAGGCCATCAGGGTGTTCGTGCCGTCATCGTAAAGATCGGCCGGAAGAGCCAGGCTGGAGGAAATCTCAAAGTTGTACTCGTCGTCCAGCGTGCCTGTGTTTTTGCAGGTATGGTAATAGGTAATCGTTGCGGGATTCCCCGGCGCCACCGTCTGGGATTCGTTGTCATAAAGATCCACCAGGTAAAAGGCGAAGGAGCCGATCCCTCCGTCTGGACCGCCGAGGTTGTCGTCAATCTGCGCCGGAACCGTGCCTCCGTTGGAATTGTTGCTGGAGGAAACGTGAAAGTAGACCGGCGTCCCGGCGGGGACCCCCAGGTTTGTCCAGGGAAGGCGGCATTCGAAGCCGCGGCCGTCGGCAAAGCCGCCGATTGTGTTGGTATAGATCGTGACAGGAGGATAGGGCGCCTTGGTGTAGAGTGTTCCCGGCAGTGTATAACCGTCAGCGTACCCGGAGGCATCCACGAGGCTGTCCCCGTTGGTGTCATCCACGGCGTTATAGGTGAAGAGGTACGCTTCCGTGTTCCGGTTGGAACCATTAAGGACAACCTGAAAGACCTTTTCCCCGTCGTTCATACGCTTGTTCCGGCTGGTATCGCAGTAAAAATAGTAGGTCTGCGTGTTGGTAGAACTTCCGTACCGGGATACGTACATGTAGATATTGGAGCCGTCATATGTCCAGGCAAAACGGTTCAGGTCCCGTCCCGAAATGTTTGTATTATTCGTGCAGTCCCGGTCCAGGGGCGGAACGTTGCACTGTGGAGAAAACTCTCCGTCGTTCGTCACCTGGAGCGGATTGGAAAGGATCGGAGCCCAGTCCGTTGCCACGCCATCCACGGTGATCGTCTTCAGGGTCGGTCCGGCCGCAAAGAGTGACAGCGCGGTGAGAATCATCAGAAGTACAAAAACCGAACATCGATACAAAAATGCGCCTGCCAGTACATGTGATTTCATAAAATTCATCCTTTCGTAACAGCCTTAATCTGATAGACCGGACTGAAGTCTTTGGTTGTCCTTTGTCTCGAATTGTCGAGATTGAATACTCCAAACAACTTCGCAGTAAGGAATATTTCCTCTTTTCCCGAGTCTTGACACCTTTCGGCAACGATAAACCGGATAGATATCAAAACATATAGTTATGCAATACGTATGCCATATTGGGGATTTAGTCAGGATAAGTGCAGGAAACAAGAAGAAAAATCTTGGAAAATTGATCAGGTAAGTAGTATCGAAAATGGCGTTTTTGAAAAACGCCATGGGTAGTAACTACTCACTTTTCTGGGTTCCGGTCAGACGATCTCGTTTTAAAAAAAACGCCCCGGCAAAGCCGGGGCGCTGAAGTTCTGCGGGAGAAAAGATCAGTTGTAGGTAATGACGACCTTTCCGCCGGATTTGGTGACCATGACCGTATCCAGACCCTTGGTCAGTTCATAGAAGATCAACGGCTCAGCGCCCGGGTCAAGGTCATTGGTTTCATTGGGAAATGGATCGTTGGATAGGAATTGGGCCTTTTCCAGGTCACGCCCGGGGTTAAGACCGGGGTCGCCGGGGTAGGGCCGGAAGTTGAAGATCTCGGCGAAGGTTAATGTGGCTGCATCGTCGTTACGCAGGAGCCAGACGTCATCGACCCGAACCGTCTTGGTATCTGACGTGACACATCCGTGAACGTCCGTGAACGTATAGGTAATGACGAATGTACCAACTCCCGCCAGAGTTGGACTGAATGTACCCAGTGAGCCATTGGTGATCCCGGTTCCAGACCAGATTCCTGACGCGGGAGAAGCGCCGCTCAGGTTGAAGGGATCGGCACCGAGCCACGTAATCTCATCGGCTCCCGCTTCGGTCGTGGTGTAGTACCACTGGCCGGTTGACGCCAGGGGATCCATATTGAAACAGGCCCCCGAAGCCGTGCCGCGGTCGGTGACCAAACAGTTGTAGGTGTGGGTTTCCGCGCCGCTGTGGGTTACGGAAAGAACGGTGTTGACCGACATGAAGATATCGGATATGTCCGCAACTCCACCGCCACCACATCCGCTCAGTTCAAAGATGTAGAGCTTGTAGTTCCCGGGACCGTGTGCCGGATCGTTGTAGAAAAGGGTGATGTCATAGGGTGCGGCTGAAGGAACGCCATAATCCTTCAGGACGATTCGATCCAGGTTTGGGGCTTCCAGTTCAATCCGCACACAGTTAAGAAGGTCGGTGGTTCCGCCAAGGATGTAGTAGACCCTGGCGATGTCGGCAGGCGGTGCGATGGTAAAACCGTTCAGGGTAAAGGCCTGTCCACCCGAGAGATCGTTATCCACGATGCCTGCCTGACCGGCTCTCCATGCTGCTTCTCCAGCTTCTCCGGGCATGTCTGAGCCGTCTTCCTGCCACTGGGTGGTGTAAATTCCCGTCCCGCCCGTGGCGCGGACGATGAAGTCCAGGTACTCATCATAGCAGGTGGATGTCGTGGCGTTGGGTGTGACGTCAACTGAGACGCCCGTCACAACGGTAACGCTGGTGGTTTCGCTGTCGGAACATCCGTATCCGTCTTCCACGGTCAGGAGGTACGTTCCGCTGTTGGCTGTCGAAGCTCCGACGATCGTTGGATTCCTGTCAAAGGAGTCGAATCCGTTGGGACCGGTCCAGTGGTAGGAAACCATTCCGTCCGGGCCGCCGAATAGTTCGATGGTTTCACCTTCGCAGTAGGCGCCCGTGTTTGTAGCTGTGGCTACCGGGTCGGAGACTCGCACGTTCTTTGTGTCAGCGTTGAAGCAGGTACCGTCGAAGATCGTGTAGGTGAGGGTGTGAATCCCGGCTCCAGCCACGGCAGGGTTAAAGGTACCCAGGCCGGGGTTTGTGATTCCCGTACCGCTCCAGACTCCGCCCGCAGGAGAAAAGCCGGTCATGTTGTAGGGCGGAGTGTTAATGCAGACATTATCATTGGAGCCTGCATCGACGGCCGGAAGCGCATTGACGATAACGGTGGTTGATGTGCTGGCAATGCAGCCGTTGCTGTCTGTTACCGTCAGAGAGTAAGAACCGGCCTGTGCCAGGGTGATTCCCACGATCTGGGGGCTCTGTTGTGAACTCGTGTATCCATTAGGTCCTACCCAGCTGTATATGGACATACCCGCGGGGCCGCCAGTAAGCTGGAGGATTCCTCCTTCACAAACCGGACCGTTATTGGAGGCGGTCACGGCCGGTGGAGCATTAACTGTTACCGTTGTCTGGGCCTGATCGGTGCAGCCTGCAGCATTGGTCACGGTCAGCGTGTAGACGCCATTATGAGAGGAAGTCGTTACGAGAATGGTTGGGCTCTGGAGTGAACTCGTGTATCCATTCGGTCCTGTCCAGCTGTAGGAGCTCATACCGGCGGGACCGCCGATGAGTTGAACCGGAAATCCCTCGCAGACCGGGCCTGTGTTGGAAGCCGTGGCTGTGGGAGATGCATTAACCGTAACGGAGGTCGTCGTCTGATCGGTACAGCCATTGGCATCGGTTACTGTGAGCGTGTAGACACCCGCAGCCGCGGATGTGGCATCGGCAATGGTCGGGCTCTGGAGAGATGACGTGAAGCCATTCGGTCCTGTCCAGGCATAGGAAGCCATGCTGTCGGGTTCACCGGTCAGGTCGATCGTATCACCTTCACAGTACGGTCCGCCGTTGGAGGCGGCAGCTGTTGGAGGTGTATTGACCACGACGGTCGTCGTATCCTGTCCGGTACATCCTCCGGAATTGGTTGCGGTCAGCGTGTAGTCTCCACCCATCGCCGCTGTTGCGGCCGGGATTGAAGGATTCTGTTCACTGGATGTAAATCCGTTCGGGCCGGTCCATGCGTAGGATGCCATGCTGTCCGGTGAACCGTTCAGCTGAATCGTGTCCCCCTCACAGTAGGGTCCGGTGTTCGAAGCTGTAGCCGTGACGCCAATATCGACAGTTACCGAAGTTGTTGCGTCATCGGTGCATCCATCGGCATTCGTTACGGTAAGAGTATATACACCGGCCATTGCGGTTGTCGAAGAGAGAATCGAAGGACTCTGTTCACTGGAGGTATACCCGTTGGGACCTGTCCATGCGTAAGAGGACATCCCATCCGGACCGCCCGTGAGCTCGATGGTCTGGCCTTCGCAGTAGGGGCCGCCGTTGGAGGCCGAAGCCACCGGTGCGGTATTCACCACCACCGTGGTTGTGTCCTGATTCGTGCATCCATCACCATCGGTGACGGTCAGCGTGTAGTCACCCGCCATGGCGACCGTTGCGGAGAGAATGGAAGGACTCTGTTCGCTGGATGTGTACCCGTTCGGACCCGTCCATGCATAGGTTGTCATGCCGTCGGGAGCACCGGTCAGCTGGATCGTGTCTCCTTCGCAGTAGGGACCGCCGTTCGTGGCCGTGGCTGTCGGCTGTGTCCATTCACCGGTGTTGCTGGTCAGGTCGGACGTGGCGCAGCCGGAGGTGGTGCCCAGGTCGCTGATGAGGCAGTTGTAAGCGTGACTCTGGGGCGTGGAGTAGGTGAGGGTCAGCTTGTGGTTGACCCCCATGAAGATATCGGAAATGTCCGCAGAACCGGTGTCGCATCCGGAAAGTTCCAGGACAATCAGATTGTAGTCGCCGGGGCCGTACGTATTGTAAAACCCCGTGATATCGAAGGGGGAAGCTGCGGCAACGCCGTAGTCTTTCACCACCAGACGGTCAAGCGTGGGGGCTTCCAGCTCGATCCGGACACAGTTCAGCAGGTCGGTGGTCCCGCCCAGTGTGTAGTAAAGTTCGGCAAGATCCGCAGGGGAAGCAATCGTGAAACCGTTCAGGGCAAAGGACGCACCGGCGGGATCGTTGTCGATCAAACCGGTAGCTCCCGTGTTCCAGGCGGCTTCACCCGTCTTGCCCGCCAGATCACCGCCATCTTCCTGCCACTGGAGACCGTAGATTCCCGATCCGCCGGAGGCAAAGACGTTGAAGGTGATGTTTTCATCGACGCAGGCCGAAGACGTGCCGTCGGGCGTGGCATCGACGGTCATCACCGTGTAGACAGATACCGTGGTTGTCTCAGCGTCAGAGCAGCCGTTGGCATCGGTTACCGTCAGTGTGTAGACTCCTGCCTCTGCAGTGGTAGCGGATGCAATCGCGGGGCTCTGTTCCGAAGAGGTGAATCCGTTGGGGCCTGTCCAGGCATAGGTGGTCATTCCGTCGGGTCCGCCCGTCAGCTGGATCGTTTCCCCTTCGCAGTAGGGACCGCCATTGGAGGCCGTGGCCACCGGGGCTGCGTTCACGACGACATCCGTCGTGTCCTGGCCGGTACAGCCGTTGGTGTCCGTGACCGTCAATGTGTAGGTGCCGGCTGCAGCCAGTGTCGCTGCCAGCGTTGGACTCTGCTGGTCGGAGGTGAATCCGTCCGGTCCGGTCCAGGCATAGATCGCCATGCTGTCCGGGGCGCCGGTGAGCTGGATCGTGTCACCCTCACAGTAGGGTCCGCCGTTGGAGGCCGCAGCCACCGGGGGCGTATTGACGACAACATCCGTCGTATCCTGACCCGTGCAGCCGCTTCCGTCCGTAATCGTCAGGGTATAGGTGCCTGCAGCCGCCAGGGTCGCGGGAACGGTTGGATTCTGTAATGCTGACGAGAATCCATCCGGTCCGGTCCAGGCATAGATCGCCATGCCGTCGGGAGCGCCGGTCAGCTGGATCGTGTCTCCCACGCAGTAGGGCCCGCCGTTGGTGGCCGTAGCTACCGGAGCCGCGTTCACGACAACGGTAGTCGTGTCCTGATTCGTGCATCCATCACCATCGGTGACGGTCAGCGTGTAGTCACCCGCCATGGCGACCGTTGCGGAGAGAATGGAAGGACTCTGTTCGCTGGATGTGTACCCGTTCGGACCCGTCCATGCATAGGTTGTCATGCCGTCGGGAGCACCGGTCAGCTGGATCGTGTCTCCTTCGCAGTAGGGACCGCCGTTCGTGGCCGTGGCTGTCGGCTGTGTCCATTCACCGGTGTTGCTGGTCAGGTCGGACGTGGCGCAGCCGGAGGTGGTGCCCAGGTCGCTGATGAGGCAGTTGTAAGCGTGACTCTGGGGCGTGGAGTAGGTGAGGGTCAGCTTGTGGTTGACCCCCATGAAGATATCGGAAATGTCCGCAGAACCGGTGTCGCATCCGGAAAGTTCCAGGACAATCAGATTGTAGTCGCCGGGGCCGTACGTATTGTAAAACCCCGTGATATCGAAGGGGGAAGCTGCGGCAACGCCGTAGTCTTTCACCACCAGACGGTCAAGCGTGGGGGCTTCCAGCTCGATCCGGACACAGTTCAGCAGGTCGGTGGTCCCGCCCAGTGTGTAGTAAAGTTCGGCAAGATCCGCAGGGGAAGCAATCGTGAAACCGTTCAGGGCAAAGGACGCACCGGCGGGATCGTTGTCGATCAAACCGGTAGCTCCCGTGTTCCAGGCGGCTTCACCCGTCTTGCCCGCCAGATCACCGCCATCTTCCTGCCACTGGAGACCGTAGATTCCCGATCCGCCGGAGGCAAAGACGTTGAAGGTGATGTTTTCATCGACGCAGGCCGAAGACGTGCCGTCGGGCGTGGCATCGACGGTCATCACCGTGTAGACAGATACCGTGGTTGTCTCAGCGTCAGAGCAGCCGTTGGCATCGGTTACCGTCAGTGTGTAGACTCCTGCCTCTGCAGTGGTAGCGGATGCAATCGCGGGGCTCTGTTCCGAAGAGGTGAATCCGTTGGGGCCTGTCCAGGCATAGGTGGTCATTCCGTCGGGTCCGCCCGTAAGCTGGATCGTTTCCCCTTCGCAGTAGGGACCGCCATTGGAAGCCGTCGCCACCGGGGTCGCGTTCACGACGACATCCGTCGTATCCTGGCCGGTACAGCCGTTGGTGTCCGTAACAGTCAGTGTATAGGTGCCGGCGGCCAGAAGTGTCGCGGCCAGGGTCGGACTCTGCTGATCGGAGGTGAATCCGTTCGGACCCGTCCAGGCATAGATCGCCATGCTGTCGGGTGCGCCGGTCAGCTGGATCGTGTCTCCCTCACAGTAGGGTCCGCCGTTGGAGGCCGCAGCCACCGGTGGCGTATTGACCAAGACGTCGGTCGTGTCCTGTCCCGTGCAGCCGCTTCCGTCCGTAACCGTCAGGGTATAGGTGCCTGCAGCCGCCAGGGTCGCGGGAACGGTTGGATTCTGTAATGCTGAAGAGAATCCATCCGGTCCGGTCCATCCATAGGAGGCCATGCCGTCGGGAGCACCGGTCAGCTGGATCGTGTCTCCCACGCAGTAGGGCCCGCCGTTCGTAGCCGTGGCGGAAACCGATCCGCCCATGGATACGGTTGTGGTGGCCTGGGCGGAACAGCCGTTTCCAAGCGTGTCAGTTACGGTCAGCGTATAAAGGCCCGCGTTGGCGCTGGTGGCTCCCGGGATGGTTGGGTTCTGATCGGTTGAAGTAAACCCGTTGGGTCCGGTCCAGGAATAGTCCATGTTGTCCGGGCCGCCGAAGAGCTCAATCGTCTGGCCTTCGCAGTAGGGTCCTCCGTTATCGGCTGTGGCCGCGGGAAGACCAAGAACCGTGACGTTCTTGGTGGCCTGTGCGATACAGCCGTCGGCATCGGTGTACGTATAGGTAATGGTGTAGGGTCCACCTTCTCCCGCGGTCGCCGGATCAAAAGTGCCCAGGTTGGCATTGGTGATTCCGGTTCCTGACCACGTGCCTCCTGTGGGAGCCTGCCCGCTCAGGTTGAAGGCGGGATCATTCAGGCAGGCGGACTCGTCCGGACCCGCGGTGATCGTGATTGTGAACGTCGTGGAACCGAGGATGTTGACATCGCTGGCGTTGTAATTGGCCGGAGGCGTGAATCCTTCGGGATAGAGAACCGCCGTGACGGCCCCAACCCGCTGCCAGGTTGAGGTATCCTGCCCAAATTCAACTCTTCCCGAAGCATCCGTCGAAATTGGAGAGCTTGTGGTAATCCGCTTTCCACCGCATCCATAGTAGGCGATGACCATATCGTCCTGAGTGGGGTAGGTGCCGTCATGGGGATAGTAGTAGTCACCAGCCAGGTATACCGTGCTTCCATAGGTGAACGAGGTTTGGGACGTGGTGTAGTCACTCTGGTAAGTCGCCAGGGTGGTCCCAACCAGAAACGTGTTGGAGGCCCTTGCGACCTCGTATCCGCCGGAACAGGCCGTCCACATTCCCCGGATTTCCCAGACACCTGGATTAGGGAAGTCTACCCCGTTCAGAGTAAAAGAATCGAGGTACGAAGCCTGAGCCAGTACGTCGATGTTCATGGCAGTGCGGGTCCAATCCGTCCAGTCGCCATAGGGAGTGTCAAAAATAGTTCCGTTCCAGTATTGGGTATGGGCTGTATCCACAATGACGGAGTTACTGTAGGTGTCGAGGTAGTCACCACCCGCGTTGTTGTTATTGAGCGTCGCGTTGATTGAAACATTGGCCGGGTCCGGTACCCGTAAGCGGACGGTCCTGAAGGGAGAAATCGTGTTTGTCCCCGCTACCGTCGGTTCCACCGTAATGTTAATGGAGGCCAGGCTGTCGTAAATGTTCCAGACACCTGCGGGATTCCCCGTTTGAATGGTATAGGAATCATCAATGTTTCCAAAGGCGTCAGCCTGGACAGCATGGGATGCATATGTATCGTAGTTCAACGTGTAGTTCGTGTTGACTACATGGTTGAAGCCCTTAATAAAGATCGGTTCACAGTGGGCAAAGAATGAGGAAAGTTCAGCGCAGGCGACATCCTTACACGAAATCAACGATCCGATGGAGAGGTGGTCGATGGCTGTATCGGTCGCACCGCCTAGAACGGAATCGGCCTGGATGTTCATTATCACGGAAGCACCCTGAATGGCGCCCGAGGGGATCTGAAGACCGGCAACGATGCAGAGAGTTCCTCCAAAGGGATTGAGAAGAGAGGTTGTAGGCGGAGTTCCCGTGATCAGCGCGCCGTCAGAGATGTTCCCGTCACAGTTTGGGTCGGTCCAGAATTCCACCGTCCAGGTTACAGTACTGCCGTTCTGGGTGAGGACGGGAACGCTCAGTTCGGCGTTATCTGTATCCGTATCACTGTTGATGATTACATGGGGGAAATAGACCGTGGTTCCAGCAGCTCCCCGCTTGGCCTGTGCCCCGGTGTAATCAGGGTTGATCTCTATTTCGTTCCGAGCCGTCAATGTATCAATGGCTGTGTCGAAGGCATAGTTATTCGTGAGGGTGGACTGTCCCGTGACGGTTATCGTGTCGATATCTCCGAGGTCAAATGTGCCGGGGTTGAGCGCTGGCAGAGTCACGCGGGTGTAAAAGCTGAAGCTGCTGGGGGAAGCAGCCAGGAATCCAGTATCTGGATAGCCGTCAATGTCCCCGTCGTATAATGGATCGACAGACTCACCAGGATCAGCAAAGTCACCATCTCCATTTAAATCGGTCGCCATGAGGTTGTCCGAACTGTCATAAAAATCTATTCTCCATCCACTGGATGAAATGGCAGAGAGGTTGATGTAGTCCTGAGCGATAAAGTGTTCCACGGTGTGATTGAAATCTACGTACTTTGTGGGGGCACCACTCTGATTTAAATCCGGTTCCACGAGGATGTCGCCGATTGTGGTTGTGTCCAGTGCGCAGTCGTCAATGGATTCACCGTACACATCGACCCAGACCGAAGTCTTTTCGATGACGGCAGAGGTATAGGGCGGAACGGTAATCTGAATTTCAAGATCGAAAGTACCAAAGGGTGCCAGGGTTCCCGTGTCGGGGAAACCGTTGGGTGTTCCCTCCGTGTCGTAGGTGGGATTGACATAGTCGCCGGTATCGGAAAAATCCCCATCACCGTTTGAATCTGTCGCCATGAGGGTCGGACCGGAGGCATCATAGAGATCCACAGAGAAGCCGGAGGTCGAGGTGACATGGATATTCAGGATTTCGCTCGAAGGCAATTCATTGGTAATCGTGTGGGTGTAGGTAACCACATGTTCCAGTGCATCCGTCGTAGCAATCGTGGATGAATGATCGGGAGAGATGTCGATCGAGTAGAACCCGAAGTAGCCTATTCCTCCATCCGGGTTTCCGGCAT
Organism: Thermoanaerobaculia bacterium; assembly: GCA_035593605.1. NCBI lineage: Bacteria > Pseudomonadati > Acidobacteriota > Thermoanaerobaculia > Thermoanaerobaculia bacterium. The sequence continues at coordinate 120,440 of DAOSWS010000005.1, forward strand.
TGTCCACGACTTTATTAGGGGTTGTTCCGTTAGCACCGGCTATGTGGAAAAAGATAGCCACGGGGGAGCAATCAGGGGGATAGCTGGGATCGGTCGGAATCGGGCAGCCGCCGCATGTAGGGCTGAGATCGCACCACGGTACACGGACTTCAAACCCGGTACCATCAATTAATCCCATACCTGCAATAGGGAAGCCAGGATCGGTGTAGTCCACCAGGGGGCTGTTGGCAGTAATCCCACCAACCATGTCATACCCATCCGCAAATCCATTCGTGTCAACCATCGGATCGCCGTTGGTAGTATCTACGGGCTCATAGACATAGAGCCTCGCGTTGACCGTGGAGTTAAGGAAGGTAACGCGAAGAACTCGATCCGTGCTCTCCATACGCTGATTGCCGTTGACATCCATGGAAAACATGAACTCCTGTGCATTGGTGGTGGAATCGTACCGTGTTTGATAGATATAGATATATTTAGCATCGTACGTCCAGGCGAACGTATTGATATCGCGCCCTGTGTTACCTACCGGACAATCGAGGTCATTCGATGCCGTGCAGTCTGAATACGATCCGTAATCATCGAAGGTTACCTGCTGGGAGGTAAGGACCTCGGTCCAGTCAGATGGGTCACCATCGATCGTGATTGTTTTAAGGACTCCTGTGGTGCCGGACCCTCCCGTGCAGACCTGGGCAAGGGATATGCCTGAGATAAGGAGAAGAAGAGAAAAAATTACAATCGATACACTTTTTCTGTTCAGTAAAGTTATCATAGTGTTTGACCTCCTGCCTGGTTCGTGCCGCCTGCGAAAAGAAATAATTATTCAGCCATCAAGTCACTATAGTACAACTTAATCCACTTGTCCAGATTCTCGAAAAAAATGATACCCCTTCATTTTTCGGTAACCGGAGACAAATGTTGATAACCTGAAGAGTGCATAATTCAATTTCACGTTCGCTGAAAAACGATTTTTGAATCGAAACAAAAAAAGTGATAAGGCAATCCCGGACCTTTTTCGAACCGTCACTGACGAGCTGTTACCAAAAGAATTATCCTCTGCCATAAGGATCTCAAAGGACACTCTATCTCCGCACATTTCCATGATCCGGCCTGGTCCTTACCTTTCTCCCTGCTGAATTTCAAACGATCTATTTGTGTTATGCAAATACCATGCCACGCATAAAAAAGAGGCGGGCTAATGTGAGAAGAATTCTCAACAAATAGATCTTGCTTTTTATTCCAGATGAATAACAGGCATGCTGAAAAGATGTGACCTCAAAACTAAAATATCCACCATGTAAAGAAAGGTTACAAATTTCTGTGTCCCGCCAAATTTAGGGCTGTGGTAGGATAAGTCATGAGTTCTTTCATTGGTGGATCACCCTTTGCCATGGTGCGGGATATTTCCGAGGGCTATATTCTTCTTTCGGCTCCCAAACTGAAACGCTTCTCGATCCAGGACCTCCAGCGTCTCCGGGAAGAGCTGGAAAAGGTGACCCGGACGATGCGGGGAGAGATGCCTGATTCCTCGGATACGGCAAAACTTCAGAGCCATCAGAGAAAATTGATGCGCCTTGTGAGCGCGTCCAGAGTTGTTCAACAGGAGATGACGGCCAAGCACAGGCGGGGATAATTTTCCTGAATGGCGGGCATGATACAATCGTAATAATGGCGTCTGCCGATCGTCCCGATCAGGGTAAGATTTTAGTATTCATTCCTCTTCTTTTCCTGGGTGGATTCATCTCTCTTTCCTGTAATCCCAGGATCCCGGAACCGGCAGCCAGAGTGGAAAAGGAAACCCGGGATCCGGAACGCGCTAACGCACTTCTCTTTAACCGGTTTCGGGAGCCATGGAAAGGCGATCTGATCGAAATTTCCAGGGAACGCCGTCCCCTGCGGGCGCTGGTCCTCTACAGTCGAACCTCGTTCTTTGTGGATCGGGGGACGCCAAGAGGTCTGGAATTCGAACTTCTCCACGGGTACGAGTCTTATCTGAATCGGGACCGAAAAAAGAAACAGTTTCGCTATCGAATTTCCTTTGATCCCGTAAATGTGGACCAGCTTATTCCTTCCCTTCTGGAGGGAAGGGGGGACATTGCGGCGGTCAGTCTGACCGTTACTCCGGAGCGGAGACGGCTGGTACGGTTCACGGAGCCTTATATCCGAAATGTTCGTGAGATCGTTGTGACCTCTCATTCCGCGGAAGAAATCAGGGAGCTGAAAGACTTAAGCGGAAAAGATGTCTATGTCGTATCGGGAAGCAGCCACGCGGACCATTTGAGACGATTGAATCGAAGGCTGGAGAGTGCGGGGTTTCCCCCGGTTAATGTCATTGAAGTTGATGAGTATCTTAGCCCGGAGGATGTTTTGGAAATGGTCTCTTCGGGGATTTTCCCCATAACCGTAATGGACAGCCATATTGCGGAGCTGTGGTCCCGGGTTCTCAAGGGATTGATCCTGAAAAAGGACGTGGTCGTGAATAATTCGGGAAACCTCGCATGGGCTGTCCGCAAGGAAGACTCCCAGCTTCTGGAGAGTCTGAATAACTTTATACGTGAGGAAGGTCGCCAGGGGACCTGGCTTGGGAACATTCTTTTCAAAAGATATTTCCGAAACACGCGATGGCTCAAGAATCCCCTCGCAGGGGAGGGTAAGGAAAGGTTTGAGAAGCTGTTGTCTCTCTTTGACAAGTATGCGGACCTCTACGGTTTTGATCGTCTCCTTATCGCAGCTCAGGCCTACCAGGAATCCGGGTTCGATCCGGAGGCCGTATCTTCCGACGGCGCCCTCGGAATCATGCAGGTTCTTCCCACAACGGCGGCAGAACCCTTTATCGGGATTCCCGATATTGAAGATCTGGAGAACAATATCCATGCAGGGGTGAAGTACCTGGCCTTTTTACGGGATACCTATTTCAGTGACCCGAATATTCCTCCTCTGGCCCGGATCAACTTTACGCTGGCAGCCTATAATGCCGGTCCCGGTAAAGTGGAACAATTGAGGAAGATGGCCCTGGAACGGGGTCTGAACCCGAACCTCTGGTTCCAGAGTGTGGAACAGGTGGCCCTCCAGAAAATGGGCCTGGAAACCGTGCAATATGTAGCAAACATCCATAAATATTACATTGCCCTGCGTTCAGTGGAACCCCCTGCTCGCCCTGTTTCCATTAAAGAATTGCACAAAAGTGATAAAGCAATTCCTGTGTTATGATGTGCCCGGTTTTACAAGAAACCCATTCGGAATCGAGAGGTGTGAACATGGCAAGTAAGGAAGATTTTCTCAAGGAAACGATCCAACATTTTGATGTTCGGGAGCATAACGTGGTTCCCCTCGTCGACGCAATGCAACATATGGCTTTTTCCGCGCGAAGCCTCTATCGGGCGGCTTCGATATACGACATGATGCTTGCGGATCCGAACTGCACGATTGTTCTTACCCTTGCCGGAAGCATCTTCAGTGCCGGACTCAAGCGAATCGTTTATGACATGATCACCCACAACATGGTGGATGCCATCGTTTCCACAGGAGCCATTATTGTAGATCAGGATTTCTTTGAAGCTCTGGGATTCAAACATTATGTAGGATCTCCGTTCGTGGATGATAACCTCTTACGTGATCTGCACATTGATCGGATTTACGACACCTTTATTGATGAGGATGAGTTGAGAATTTGTGATGACACATGCGCGAAAATATTCAACGGAATGAAGCCGGGTCCCTATTCCTCAAGGGAATTTCTTGCGGAGTTCGGGAAATACCTCGATTCAATTGGAGGGCCGAAGGTTGGCGATTCGGTTGTCTATGCCGCATACAAACATGAAGTTCCTATCTTTGTCCCTGCCTTTTCTGACTGTTCTGCAGGATTTGGGTTTGTGGTCCATCAGACCGAACGTCCCGATCACCACGTCTCCGTCGATTCGGCAAAGGATTTTGTCGAACTCACGAAAATCAAGGTCGCAAGCGGAGAAACGGGGATTTTCATGATTGGCGGAGGTGTCCCGAAAAATTTCACTCAGGACATCGTCGTTGCGGCTGACATCCTTCAGGAAGATGCAGAGATGCACAAGTATGCCGTTCAGATTACGGTAGCGGATGAAAGGGATGGCGCCCTTTCAGGTTCGACTCTCAAGGAAGCCAGTTCCTGGGGAAAGGTCTCCCAGAGTTACGAACAGATGGTGTATGCGGAAGCCACACTCGCCATGCCGCTGGTGGTTGGATACGCATACCACAGGGGATCATGGAAAGGGCGTACGCCCCGAAAATTTCAAACACTCTTTCAGGCCTGAATATCAGGAATGAATCCGTTTCCCTCTTGCCCGGGGGATGGTTTCTGTCTATACTGAAATGGATGGCACGTTCCTTTTGGAGCCTACTCTTTTCAATGTTTCTCTTCTTTTTCGCGCTGTCGCTTCCGGCGCAATGGACTCCTTCCCGCAACTTTACCGTCCGGGACGGGCTTTCTCAATCTCAGGTCACAGATATACTTCAGGATTCGGCAGGTTATATATGGATTGCAACACAGGGAGGAGTTTCCCGGTTTAATGGCCGCAGATTTGAAGTATTCACGACCCTTTCAGGCCTGCCCGATGATGTCGTTATGGCACTTGCTGCGGATGATGAAGGTTCCGTCTGGGTAGGAACTGACGCCGGGTATGTGGCTTGCTGGGACAGGATGAAATGGGTGATCTTTACGCCCCCCCAGGAATCTGGATCGGATTCGATCAATGGATTATGCGCAGTCAGAGATGGAGCTGTTCTGCTTGGATATGATTCCGGCTTATTTCAATTAGGTTACAGGGGAACAACCTTATTGAGACCTGGCCGAATCCGTGAATTGTGCACCGATCAGAAAGGAGGGGCCTGGATCCTTTCTGATGAATTAATGCATTTTCATGATGGAACGATTGAGACCGTTATCCTGCCTTCTTCTCTGTCCGCGGCTTCCATCCGGGCCTTGCAGGGTGTTCCGGACGGACTCTGGGTCGCGTGGAGTAATGGGGATGTCGCATTCTTCAAAAACAACCAGATTGTCGAAACCCTGCACACCGGGCTGGAATTTATTTCCGCCATCGAACCTTCCGGGCATGGAGGGTACTGGGTGGGGACGACGCTGGGACTCTATCACGTGACTCCCGATTCCCCCCCCGAAGCCATCCGCCTGGTCCCGGGAGAATCGCAGCCATGGATCTCCGATCTTTTTGTCGATCACGAAGGAAGCCTCTGGGTCGGGACCTGGGGGGGAGGGCTGTTTCAATATTCTTCTCCGTCTCTCTTCATTTTTAATCGGGCCACAGGTCTTCCCGCTTCCACCATCTGGTCAGTTATAGAATCTCCTGAAGGCACGATCTGGATGGGAACCGATGAGTCCGGTGCTCTGGAATGGACTTCCCGGGGTTGGGGACGTTCCATTGACCGCAGATCCGGGCTTCCGAGCAACACCGTAAGTTCTCTCGGCTACGACACCGATGGGAATTTATGGATTGGAACGGACCGGGGTATATCAAGATGGAAACAGGACCAACCTGTCAGCACCTGGAGAGAAAAGGATGGACTCCCCAATGATTTTATCTACTGTCTGACCCCCGATCCAGAGCAGGGGATGTGGGCGGGCACCGATAACGGATTAATTCATTTTTCAGGGGATACCTGGAACCTGTTTAACTCGGAACATGGATTACCGGATCACGTTATTCGAGCCATGACTTTTGATGAAAAAGGGATTCTGTGGCTGGCAACCCACAGTGCCGGACTGGTTCGTTATGATGGAACGAATTTTGAATCCTTTGGCCGTTCTTATGGGATTCCCAACGTTCGATTGTGGTGCCTCATGTCGGACCGCCGCGGCAGAATCTGGGCGGGCACGGATTCAGGAATCTGGATTTTTGATCCGGCCTCAGGCAGGGGGAAGGTGGTCGATCAATCCCATGGACTCCCGAGCATGAATGTTCTTTTCCTGGGACAGGATCATCGTGGCGGTGTGTGGGTGGGTACGACACGGGGTGTGTCTCATCTCACGGAAGATGGCGCAGTTGTTCAGAACTACGGTGCCCAGCATGGGTTAAGTGACAGCGAAGTGGCAGAAAACGCAGTGCTAGTGGATCAAAATGGGTATGTATGGATGGGGATGTCGAATGGACTCACGAGGGTAAACCCCGAATTGCTCTCCGCCAATCCGCACCCTCCGAGGGCTGTACTGGAGCGCGTTCTCGTGAATGGACAGGTGATCTCCGGTGTGATCACGAATCGTGAAAAGGATGAAAAGTCGGATCCCATTACCCTGGATCCCGGGGCAGACGAAGTGCGGTTTGAATTTGCCGCCCTCTGTTTTCTCGTCCCTGAAAACGCACGATTCCGATTCATGCTGGAAGGATTCGATCCCCGTATGAACCTGGGGACGGAAGAGTCCCACGTGACGTATCGTAATCTGGGGAATGGAAGCTATCGATTCGTTCTGCAGGCTTCAACCAGCCCGGGGATCTGGTCAGATCCTGTTCATGTAAATTTGATCTTAAGACCGGATTGGTATGAGACGGTGTTTTTCAAGGTTGTATGTCTGTTTCTGGGAATTGTAGCTCTGGCAGGACTTTCTTTTGCCCGCACCGCATCCCTGCGCCGCAAGAGAATTCAGCTGGAACAATTGGTGGGAGAGAGGACAACGGAACTGAAGCGGGCGAATGAACATATCACAGAACAAAATCTCCTGCTGAAGGAACTGAGCCGGACAGATCCCCTGACAGGGTTGAGCAATCGAAGGGTATTACAGGAACAGCTTCCTATCGAAATGGCTGTCCACATCCGGGAAGTTACAAGGCTGAAGCATAAGGATTTGTGGGATTACCATGGCCTGGTCGTGATTATGATGGACCTGGACGGTTTTAAAGAGATCAACGATCGATATGGCCATGAAACGGGGGATACGGTCCTCAAAGGAATCGCGATGACGCTGAATGAATCTCTAAGGGAAATTGACCTCGCCGTGAGATGGGGAGGAGATGAGTTTGTCATACTTGGTCGAAGCCTGAATGCCTACGGGGCGGAACAGCTTTCACGGAGAATCCTTTCGATGGTCGAATCACTTGAGTTTTCGGTTCCGACAGATGAATCGATCCGGGTTGCGGCTTCGATCGGATATGTGCGTTACCCCCTCTCCCGTGAAGTCTGGATACGCTCTTCCCAGTGGTCCCTGCTGGTCGATGCAGCAGATGCCCTGCTCTATCATGCCAAATCCCGGGGAAAAGCCAGGGCCTGCGGTGTCACCTGCGCTTCGGGTTCAAAGGGCAACGAAGCGGAAGGGAAATTGCTGGAAGCTGTGATTCAAAATCCTTCCCGGCTTCCCGGCGAACTGGTTATGCTGGAAATCTGTACCGGTGATCTGCCGGGTGATTCAGAATTACTCTGACGGAGAGAATCGTATTCATGCAATCTCTAAAGAAAACATCAACAATGGCGGATCTTACTCGATTGGGACTGGGTACATGGGCATGGGGGGGAGGCGGGTGGGCGTATGGCTGGGGAAGACAGGATGAGAAGTCCTGTGTGGATACTCTGGAAACAGCACTTTCTCTTGGCATTTCATGGGTGGATACAGCCCCGGTGTATGGCCTGGGGAGGGCTGAAACGATTCTGGGAAAGGCCATGAAAGTATTAAAAGTCCGGCCTTTTGTGGCAACGAAATGCGGGCTGGCCTGGAATGAAAAGAGAAAGGTGTTTCCATGTCTCTCGAAGAAGAGTGTACTGGATGAGGCAGAGCAGAGTCTGAGACGACTGGGTGTGGATATGATCGATCTTTATCAGATTCACTGGCCTGTGCCTGAAAAAGACATCGAGGAAGCGTGGGATACTGTTGAGGAACTTAGATTAAAGGGGTGGATTCGGTTTGCGGGAGTCTCGAATTTCTCCCTTGAACAGCTGACCAGGGTTCACCGGATTCATCCGGTATCCACACTCCAACCTCCCTACAGCATGTTTATGAGGGATATCGATGCCGATCTCCTGCCCTTTTGTCAGAAAAAGGGCATTGGCGTATTGACATATTCCCCAATGCAGAAAGGGATGCTGACCGATAAATTTACCCGGGAATGGGTGGCGGGTCTTCCTTCAGATGACCACCGCACCCGTGATCCCATGTTTAAAGAACCCCGGTTGTCGGATAACCTTCGCACGGTATCGTCATTAAAAACCATTGCGAATGAATGCGGATTATCCCTTTCCCAGCTGGCGATAGCCTGGTGCCTGCGATCCGGTGCCGTGACTTCAGCCATAGTGGGAGCCCGTACTCCCATGCAGATTCGCGAGACCGCAGGAATCGTTAATGTGAGATTGGAAGAGGGTGTAATTGAACAAGTGAATCGAATTCTGGATGGCAGGACTGGATGAGTCGTAACTTTTTTGTGAAAAATCGATGGATCTTTCTGACCTATCCGGGAGAGATTACGTCAACAGCCAGGCGGTTTTTTCCCTCAGCTTTAGAAGAGTACAGAGCGCGATCGGCGGCCCCGGCCATGTGATCAAAGGTGATCGTTTCCGATGTGCCCGGATGAAGGACCGAGATTCCGATGGAAACTGTCAGGTAAATGGTCATCCCTTCTGGTCCAAGATTGGTCGCGGCTACCGAATTTGCAAATCGAGAAAATCTGTCCACGACGCTGTCTACATCGTTCGTGATAAGGCCGACGATAAATTCATCCCCTCCATAGCGAGCCACCAGATCCGAAGTCCGGAAATGGTCGGTAAGAAGACTGCCAAAACGTCTCAGGATCTTATCTCCAAGGAGGTGACCCGATTTATCGTTAATTTCCTTGAAATTATCCATGTCAATCATGGCAAAGCAGATGCTCTTTCCCAGTCGGGCGCCCAGGGCCAGCAGCTGCTTGAAGTTTTCCATGAAAAAACGGCGGTTGTGGAGACCTGTCAGTGAGTCCGTGACGGAGAGGTTTTCAACCTCCTCCATCGTTGCCTTCAACTCACGGGTCCTTTCATCCACCAGAGCCTGCAGCTCATCCTGCTTGATCCGCAGGAGCCGGAATCGCATAAAGATGAGAAATCCTATCACGAAGAGACTTGCGAAGAGTACCAGTCCTTTGAACAATACTGTCTCATGCCAGGCCGGTTCCAGGATTATTGGCAGTTCTTTGGAAGAAGTCCATCGGTTTGCATAATCGAGTGCCTTCACTTCAAAGATGTAGTTGCCCGGTTTTAAACCGGTGTACTGAACGTGAGTGTGAGGAGACGGAGTGGTCCATTCGTCGGACCAGTTTTTCAAGCGGTGGCTGTATAAGATGGCGGATTCATTCTTTAAGGAGGTCGCGGCGAAATCAACGGTAAGGGAACGGTCTTGCGGGGGCAGGATAACAGGTTTTTCAGGGTAATTCAGAGATTGCGTCGTCGATGTTACCAGACGAACCAGCACTTCGGGGAGCGGTGGAACTTCTTCGGATCTTTTGTCTGACAACACAACCAGTAATCCCCGGGGAAGGGCAAAATAGAGATTGCCTTTCTGATCCCTCTCTGCCGTATGGATGAAAATCTCATCTCCGGGAAGTCCGTCCCTGGAATTGAAGGTCAGCCATCGATTCTGCTGGAGATTGTGAATTCCCCGGTTGGAGCAGGCCCAGATGGAACCGTCGGGATCTTCAATGATGTCCCAGAGAAAGTCATTGGGAAAAGCGGTCGACTCATCAAAAATGTCAAGGGACGTGCCATCGTAGCGAAGAAGCCCTGCTCCATGGGTTCCAATCCAGAGATTTCCATGGGAATCAAATTTAAGGCAGTTAATTTCTTCCCTGTCCAGGCGTTCCAGACCCTTTGGAGTGGAAACCTTTCCATCCTTAAGATAGCGGACTCCCTGCCGGGTTCCCAGGTATATGCCATTGTCCCTGTCGGTGGCTATGGAATAGATCGGGGGACTGATGAGGGGCTCGTAGTTCTGCCAGGTGCACTGATCCCCTGTACAGGTCAGTAGGCCCTCATCACAGGCGATCCAGACTGTGGTTCCAATTTCTGCCATCTGGTAGATCGAACCCGTCTCACGATCCTCGATCGATTTCAAATGAACGGTCCTGTTTCTGAATTGAACGTAGAGTCCATGGGATTGGGTTCCCAGGTAACGTACACCCGAGGGGAGGACGAGAATGCTGCGGATCATGCCCCCCGGTTCCACCGGGTTGTCTAATGGAGCATAGGTTCCGGTTGAACCGTCAAATCGGGCCAGAAAGTCGATCCCACCGAGAAAAACACCCCCTCCTGAGGCAGCAGTTATGCTGCGGATGTAAACATTGGGAAAGCCATCTTCAACTCCGTAGACCACCATGTGCTTAAAGGGGATTTTGCTGAGGCCATCGTCCTTTCCCAGCCATACATTCTTTTCCCGGTCCACCATGATGCAATTGATGAGCTCAAATGTGGGTGTCGGTATGGTGGATACCGTAACCCATTGCCCACGGGAGAAATAGTACAGAGTGGAAAGCGCCGCAACCCAGAGTTCACCGTCGGACGAAACCGTAAATGCCGAGGGATTCTGGACGTGAAGAAGCGTGCTGATTTTACCTCCGGACAACCTGTGGATCCCGGAAGAAGACATGATCAGTACATCTCGATTATGGATTTTTATGTCAAGAGCCTGACCGTCAAAGGACAGGGATTTCGGACTCAGCTTGTTATACGGGCCCAGAAAAATTTCCTTACCGTGAAGAATCGCAAGGTCACCATTGGGAAAGATGTCAAATTTCAGGTTTTCCTCTTCCAGGACGGGAAGAAGTTGCCCTTCACGCAGATAGTACAGTCCCTTCCGTGTGGTAAAAAATGCGTTGTCTCCATAGCTGCGCACGGCGGTAACAGGCAGGCTGACCATTGTTGGCTCAAGGGAAAAGTGGGAGTAGACTACAAGTCCATGATCGGTACCGATAAAGATTTTGTCTGTTCCCTGCTGGCTTAATGCAGTGATTTCCAGTGCCGGAAGCCCGGACCGATGGGTGTAGCGTTCAAAGTGGTTCCCATCGTAGGTGGCAAATCCACCCACCGTACCAATGCAGAGGATTCCGCGACGATCCTGGGAAAGCGCCTGAATCTGGGTCTGAGGAAGACCGTCGGAATTTCCATAAATTTTCATCGGAAATTGAGCGGAAAAAAGAGGATATACACATAGCCCGAGAATTCCGGCCAGTAATAGAAGGCGCCTCACGCCCGAAGTATAGCACAGCCGGTAGCGGATAAATGGAGTTGAGAACGATTCCGCTTCGTTATTTTCCCGACATCATTGACCGGAGGACGTATTGCAGGATTCCTCCATGACGGTAATATTCAACATCAACGCTCGAATCCAGGCGTGCAATGACGGAAAATCTCTTTTCCGTTCCCCTTTCATCTCTCGCGACTACCTGCAATTCCTTGTGGGGGGAGAGACCGTTTTCAATTCCCTCTACGGAATAGGTCTCCATACCGGTTAAATTCAAAGATTTCCAGCTTTCGCCTTCGATGAACTGAAGTGGCAGAACACCCATGCCGACAAGGTTGGAACGATGAATTCTCTCATAGCTTTCCGCAATAACGGCCTTGATCCCCAGAAGAAAGGTACCTTTTGCCGCCCAATCCCTTGAAGAACCTGTCCCATATTCCTTTCCTGCAAGGACAATCAGGGGTGTTTCGGATTGCTCGTAGCGCATGGCCGCCTCGTAAATCGAAACCTGCTCGCCGGTCGGGAAATGGAGAGTTTCTCCACCTTCCACCCCGTCCAGGAGCAGATTTTTAAGACGGACATTGGCGAATGTTCCTCTCATCATGACTTCATGATTGCCCCGGCGGCTTCCAAATGAGTTGAAATCGACAGGATCGACACCCCTCGAGACAAGGAACTTGCCCGCCGGTCCGCCCTTGGCTATGGATCCAGCGGGAGAGATGTGGTCGGTGGTCACTGAATCGCCGAGCCTGGCAAGAACACGCGCCCCGGAAATATCTGCCAGCTCAGGGGGAGTGGGGGCCAGATCCGTGAAGAAGGGCGGATTCTGGATATAGGTGGATTCCTGGTCCCAGCGGTAGAGGTCACCCTCGGGAACGCTCATGGATTTCCACTGATCGTCACCTTCAAAGACCTCCCCATATCGTTCACGAAACGTTTCCGACCGAAGGGCCTCTCCCATTGCCTCTTGAATTTCCTGATGGGAAGGCCAGATCTCTCGGAGGTACACGGGACGGCCGTTGGGATCATGACCGATGGGGTCACGATCAAAGTCGATTTTCATCGTTCCTGCAAGGGCGTATGCCACGACGAGAATTGGAGATGCGAGGTAGTTCGCCCGGATCAGCGGATGGATCCTGGCTTCGAAGTTCCGGTTCCCAGAAAGGACGGAGGCCACAACCAGGCCATGGTTCTGAATCGCTTCTGTGACCTTCCGGGGGAGAGGGCCGGAATTCCCGATACAGGTGGCACAACCATACCCGACAATATGAAAACGAAGAGCTTCCAGGTAGGGGAGGAGATTGGCTTCCTTAAGATATTCGGTAACGACCCGGGATCCTGGAGCCAGGGATGTCTTTACCGCCGGATGCACGCGAAGGCCCTTCTCTACAGCCTTCCTGGCCAGGATTCCTGCACCGATCAGAACGGACGGATTGGATGTGTTTGTGCAGGAAGTGATGGAAGCGAGAACAACGGACCCGTCTTCCAGGGTAATTTGGCTTCCATCCATATCCAGAACAGGTTTCTCTTCCGTCAGGGGTGCCCGGGTTTTCCCGGCCTTCAGATCAGGCAGCGTTTTTTCGAACGATTCTGGAACCGAGGTTAATGGAATTCTCTCCTGGGGGCGGCGCGGACCGGCCAGACACGGAACAATGGAGTTCATGTCCAGTTCGAGGACGTGAGTGTAGGCGGGGTCCGGCATGGTTTCGGTTCTAAACAGGTGCTGGGCCTTGGTGTAGGCGTCAACGAGAGGTACACAGCTTTCCCGGCCTGTAAAGGCCAGATAGTCCAGGGTCACCCGGTCCACGGGGAAGAAGCCCATGGTTGCCCCATATTCAGGAGCCATGTTGGCAAGCGTGGCCCGGTCGGGAAGAGAAAGAGAGGAAACGCCGGGGCCGAAGAATTCAACGAATTTTCCAACAACACCATGCTTTCGAAGCATCTGGGTAACCGTAAGCACCAGATCAGTTGCCGTTGCTCCTTCCAAAAGCTTTCCCGTAAGCCGAAAACCCACAACGTCCGGCATGACCATGAAGTAAGGCTGGCCCAGCATGACGGCTTCGGCTTCAATTCCCCCCACGCCCCATCCAAGAACCGATATTCCGTTAATCATGGTTGTATGGGAATCTGTACCGACCAGAGTGTCGGGATAGGCAAGTAACTCCTGACCTGAGTTTCTTGAAACGACAACCTGCGCAAGATATTCAAGATTAACCTGATGAATGATTCCCGTCCCCGGGGGAACAACCCGGAAGTTGTCAAAACTCTTCTGGGCCCAGCGGAGAAGTGCGTAACGCTCACTGTTCCGCTGGTATTCCATTTTTACATTCTCGTCATAGGCATAGTCAGTGCCAAAATAGTCGATCTGAACCGAATGGTCGATGATCAGGTCCACGGGAATATTTGGATTAATTTTTCGGGGATTATCTTCTCCCGAAGCCACCGCAGTCCGCATGGATGCAAGGTCGACAACGGCCGGAACGCCGGTGAAATCCTGGAGGACGACCCTTGCCGGCATGAAAGGAATTTCACGGTCTCCAGCACCTTCCGGCCAGTTGAGAAGAGTTTCCACGTGTTCCATGGTCACACGTTGTCCGTCGACATTGCGCAGGACATTCTCCAAAAGAATCCGGATGGAAATGGGAAGATGGGAAATGTCACCCAATTGACTCAATCGAAAAATAGTGTAAGTTTGATCTCCTACAACCAGCCTGTCACGAACGATATCATGGTTCACGGGTACCTCCCTGGGACAATGGACTCATAGAACCGAAGAGTATTCTTTCGGTGGTGTACATCATAACAGAAACGGGGCGGGAAATTCTCCCGCCCCGAAGTAAACAGCCCGGGTTAAGCTAGATCAGTTCGTATCCGGAAAAGAAGTATGCGACTTCGCGTTTTGCGTCTTCCAGGTTTGCTGAACCATGAATGGCATTCCGCTCAATATTGGTGCCAAATTCCTTTCGAATCGTACCCGGAGCCGCCTTGAGAGAATCTGTCACTCCCATAATTTCGCGCAGATAAGCGACCGCATCTTTCCGTTCCAGGGCCATCACGATAACACTGCCCTCGGTCATAAATGTGATCAGGCTGGGAAAGAATGGTTTTCCCGAATGTTCGGCATAAAACCCCTTCGCCTGTTCTGTCGTGAGATGGATGTGTTTCATCCCCTTGATCGCAAAATTCTCACTCAACAAACGAGTGATAATTTTTCCCTGGGCACCTTTGGCCATCGAATCAGGTTTGATTATGGTTAACGTCTGTTCCATCACTTCACAACCTCCTTCACGGCCTTCCCGAGATCCGCCGGGCTTTCGACCACCCGGACGCCGGCTTCGCGAAGAGCTTCCATTTTTTCTGCTGCAGTTCCCTTCCCGCCGGCGATAATGGCTCCGGCATGTCCCATGCGGCGCCCTGGAGGGGCAGTCCTGCCGGCAATAAAGGAAACGACGGGCTTTTTCATGTGGGCTTTGATCCATGCCGCCGCTTCTTCCTCTGCAGAACCCCCGATTTCCCCGATCATTACGACACCGTGGGTGTCTCCGTCATCGTTGAAGGCCTTGAGGCAGTCAATGAAATTCGTTCCGGGAAGGGGATCTCCTCCGATCCCTACGCAGGTGCTCTGACCGAGTCCCACAGCGGTCACCTGATCCACGGCTTCATAGGTCAGGGTTCCGGAACGGGAAACGATGCCGATATGGCCTGGTGAAAAGATATGTCCCGGCATAATTCCCATCTTCGATTGTCCCGGTGTGATAATCCCCGGGCAATTGGGTCCGATGAGACGAGTTGGATGAGTTTTACAGAATTCATGCACTTTCAGCATGTCCACAACGGGTATACCTTCCGAAATACAGACGACAAGGCCTATACCTGCATCCGCGGCTTCCATGACGGCGTCGGCGGCAAATTTTGGAGGCACAAAGATCAGGGAAGCGTTGGCGCCTGTGTGCTGCCTGGCTTCATGGACTGTGTTGAAAACAGGGACACCCTCATGCTGCGTTCCACCTTTTCCAGGTGTGACACCTGCAACAACGTTTGTTCCGTACTCTCGGCAGAGCTTCGTGTGGAACGTGCCTTCGTTCCCTGTAATGCCCTGAACAACCACGCGTGTATTTTTGTCGATCCAGATTGCCATTACCGACCTCCTGCCGCTGCGACGACTTTGGCCGCCGCATCTGTCATTCCCTGGGCCAGTTCAAGGCTGATCCCACTTTCCTGAAGGATTCGTTTTCCTTCATCCACGTTGGTGCCTTCAAGACGAACGACAAGAGGGACGGTCATGTCAACCCTCTTTGTGGCTTCTACGATACCCTGCGCAATGACATCACACCGAACAATTCCGCCAAAAATGTTGACCAGAACCGCCTTAACGTTTTCATCCATGAGCAGGATCCGGAAGGCATTGGTGACCGCCTCCAGGTTGGCACCACCGCCAACATCCAGAAAGTTTGCAGGGTCGCCGCCGTGGAGCTTGATAATATCCATCGTGGCCATGGCCAGTCCTGCGCCATTCACCATGCAGCCCACGTTACCATCCAGCTTGATGTAGTTCAGATCGAATTTTGAAGCCTCGACTTCCAGCGGGGCTTCCTCCGAGAGATCTCTCATTGTGACTACATCCTGATGACGATAAAGAGCGTTGTCATCAAAATTCATCTTTGCGTCCAGGGCAAGAATCTCCCCCTCTTTCGTAAGGATCAGAGGATTGATCTCCGCCAGGGAAGCGTCCATCTCCAGATAGCATTTCACGAGAGCCTGCACGAAACGGACCGCGTTTTTCGCCGGTTCACCTTTTAACCCCAAAAACTCGGCTGTCTGTTTTCCCTGAAAGGGTTGCAGTCCCAGTGAGGGATGGATGTGAAGTTTTAATATTGCGTCCGGTTTTGTCCGGGCGACTTCTTCGATTTCCATTCCACCTTCCGGAGAAACCATCAATGTCGGCCATCCGAAGGATCGATCAAGGGTCATGCCGATGTAGAATTCCTTTTCGATGTTAAGGGCTTCTTCAACCAGAACCTGATTGACTGTTTTTCCTTCCGGACCTGTCTGATGGGTGATGAGAGTAGCGCCAATCAGCCGGGAGGCGATTTCTACGGCCTCATCAGGATTCCCTGCGAGTTTGACGCCCCCCGCCTTGCCTCTTCCTCCTGCGTGAATCTGGGCTTTGACCACTACTCTTCCCCCGAGCTCTTCCGCAATGGGCCGGGCTTCTTCCGGGGTTCTGGCAACTTTTCCCCGCGGGATCCGCACGTTGTAACGTGCAAGAACTTCCTTTGCCTGGTACTCGTGGACTTTCATAAACCTTCCTTTCTATAGCTACTGCGATTCATCACACCTTTAAAATTTCCACAATACTCCTTACAGCTTCTGCGCTCTTTTCCAGCCTGGCATTCTCTTCCGGGGTCAGCTTGATTTCCATGATCTTCTCGATGCCCTTGGCTCCAAGCTTTACGGGAACTCCGAGATACTGCCCACGAATTCCGTACTCTCCCTCCAGATACGCGGAGCACGGACGAATTACCTTTGTGTCGCGAAGAATGGCTTCCACCATTTCTGCAGCTCCAGCCGCGGGTGCGTAATAGGCGCTTCCGGTTTTCAGGAGAGCAACAATTTCACCACCGCCCTTGGCTGTCCGCTCTACGATGGCATCGATGCGTTCCTGGGGAATGAGTTCGGAGATGGGAATTCCTGCCACCGATGTATACCGAACCAGGGGAACCATGGTGTCGCCATGACCGCCGAGAACGAAAGCCTGAACGTCATTTACGGAGCAGTCAAGTTCCATGGCGATGAAGGCTCTCATCCGGGCCGTATCCAGAATACCCGCCATTCCGAAGCAGCGTTCCCTCGGAAGCTTGCTGACGCGGCGAGCAACTTCACACATTGCATCGAGAGGATTGGTGACGAGGATCAGGATGGCATCCTTACTCCACTTCATGATTTCTTCCGTGACTGTCGCGACGACCTTTTCATTGGTTGCCACAAGATCATCCCGGCTCATTCCCGGCTTTCTTGGGATTCCGGCAGTGATCACGACGATGGAAGAACCGGCTGTATCCTCGTAACTGTTGGTCCCTCTCAGACGTGGATGAAAACCGAGGACGGGCGCAGCCTGCTGCTGGTCCAGGGCCTTACCCTGGGGCATCCCATCCACGATGTCGATCAGGACGACGTCGGCAAGATTCAGCTCCGCGACCCGATACGCGACATGCTCCCCTACATGACCTGCGCCAACGACTGTGACTTTCTTTCTCATGGCATCTCCTCCTTGGTTAATTTAGGCCATATTTTCCACGATCGCTTCCGCAAACTCGGAGGTTTTCAGAAGTGTGGCTCCCTCCAGCTGACGGTGAAGATCGTAGGTAACCTGTTTCTCTTCAATGGTGCGACCCAGTGATTTTTCCACCATGTCGGCTGCTTCCTGCCATCCAAGGTGCCGGAGCATCATGACGCCTGAAAGAAGCAGAGATCCCGGGTTCACCTTGTCCTGGTTGGCGTATTTCGGAGCGGTCCCGTGCGTGGCTTCAAAGAGGGCCACACGATCACCAATGTTGGCTCCGGGAGCCATGCCGAGACCGCCGATCTGGGCTGCCGCGGCGTCGCTCATGTAATCACCATTGAGATTCGGCATACTGAGGACGGAATATTCATCCGGTCGAAGTAATAATTGCTGGAACATCTGATCCGCAATCCGATCTTTAATCACAATACGGTCTCCGGGGTCTCCCGCAGGTCTGCCCCCACGGAGATTGGAGAAAGCTCCTTCTTTGTGGGTGGGGGTCACTCCGTCTTCGGCCTTAACCATATCCCAGAGCTCGTCTTCAGTTATGATCTTGTCTCGAAATTCCTCAAGAGCTACTTCGTATCCCCAATCCTTGAAGGCACCTTCGGTGAACTTCATGATGTTTCCCTTGTGGACAAGGGTTACGCTCGGTTTCTTCTGATCGATGGCATATTGAATGGCCATTCGTACCAGACGTTTGGTTCCCGTAACGGAGATGGGTTTAATTCCGATTCCCGAGTCAGGTCGGATTTTGGCTCCCATTTCCTTTGTAAGCCATTCGATAACTTTTTGAACCTCCGGGGTTCCCTGCTGCCATTCCACGCCGGAGTATACGTCTTCCGTGTTTTCACGAAAGATCACGACGTCCAGAAGATCCGGGCGTTTCATGGGAGATGGAACCCCCCGGTACCATTTGCAGGGTCGAACGCACGCGTACAGATCGAGAACCTTTCTAAGAGTCACGTTCAGACTTCGAAACCCACCCCCAACCGGAGTGGTCAAGGGACCTTTGATTGCTACATGGTAGTGTTCTATGATGGAAAAAGTTTCTTCGGGCATATAGGTCCCGGTTTTTACGTTTGCTTTATCACCCGAGTACACTTCCATCCAGTGAATGGTTCGATTTCCGTTATAAGCTTTTTCTACTGCTGCGTCGATGATTCTCCTGGTAGCTTTCCAGATATCAGGTCCGATGCCGTCCCCCTCGATGAAGGGGATGATGGGGTTGTCAGGGACTTGTAACGTAGCGCCCTCATAGTCGATACGAGCCCCGCCGGCAGGCTCAACAGCCGTTGTCCAATTCATGTGTTGCACCTCCTGTGAAAGTAACCTCGAATTATACCCCCGCAACGTCGCAGGGTCAAGGATGTAAGGAGCTTTTAGAATTCAAGAAACGGAAAAAAGCTTGTGAAATGTGGTTCAGAGGAATGAGATTCCACGAGGAAAGAAGGAGGCCATTACGAAATGCGCCCGAGATATGGGTTTTGAGGAAGAAAAGATAAATGAAGTGAAGATGCCAATGTCTCCTATGCCTTACTGGTTCTCCGGACGGAGAGAAAAACTTGACAAACATCCGGAAATCCAGTATGATCCCACCGAGTTTCGGATGTTTTTGCATTGGATCATAACCACAAGGACACTGAGCTTTGTGGTCTTTTTTATGCTGCATCCGAAATATCTATTTAAACGCAAGGAGTCAAGCAGTGAACAAAGGAACAGTGAAGTGGTTCAACAACACAAAGGGTTTTGGATTTATCGAAGACGCGAATGGCGGAGACGTTTTTGTCCATTACTCCGACATCGTGGAAGAGGGTTTTAAATCCCTCAATGAAGGCGATCAGGTTTCATTTGAAGTCGTCGACGGCCCCAAGGGCCCCAAGGCAGTGAAGGTTAGCCGCATCTAAGCCAGCCCGCTGAAAACGACGATCCCCCCGCATGCCGGGGGGATTTTTTTGTCCTTTATTCGATGAGAAAATTCAAGTCAAAGCTTTCACGGCATTAGAGATGAAGGATTCAAGAGTCGTGGAAGTTGTGTTGGCTGGAGTCCGAGTCGTTCCAACAATAATCCGACCCTCATTAACGCTCTTATTCAATTCAATCATGGCATCCGCAACGCTTTCTGAAAATCCCTGCTCCATCATCGAATGCTTTGCATCCTTGTAAGGAATTTGGATATAGGAAAGGCCATCTATTCCAAGGGCCTTTCCAAGAAACGAAACGGCTTCTTCCTGGGTGTAATCCCTGGGGCCGAGAAGCTCCCGAATTGAATGCCCGGAAACAGGCTCTCCCATAAGGAGATCTGCAGCTTTGGATGCAATATCTGCGGTGGCTATCATGGGAACCTCTATGTCTCCTCTCATTGGGGTCCCGGCAATACCGGAATTTCGAATCATGGGGAGGGTTATTAAGAGATTTTCCATGAAGAATGTGGGTCTGAGGTGAACAATATTTCTGTCTTTCAATTCAGCCATTCGCGTTTCCAAATCATGGAGCCCGAGTATAGGACCTGTGCCATTATCGTGGTGGGCTCCGAGACTACTGAGAGTAACAATGTAATGGATGTCGGATGATGACTGAATGGCGTCCAGGTAAGCATCAATAATGCGGTTTTGGTAAGCCCGAAAATCCTCCGCCTGATAATGGGGGGGGATCATGAGGAAAAGCCGGTCGGCCCCCTGGAAGGCTTTTTTCAAAAATGCTCTATCCTCCAGAGATCCATTCATGGATTCAGCACCCCGATCGGAAAAAGGTTTTAGACGATCTGAATTTCTTCCGGTAACACGAACCTTCTGGTTATTGTCCAGCAAAATATGGGTCAAGCTGCTTCCTACATGTCCTGTTGCTCCAGTTACGACAATCATGGGGTATCTCCTTTCGGGAAAAATAACCTTTCCTAAATCTAACGATCTTCTGAACGCGAGAATTCCGAACCGCAAAAAATGAACGATTCTGAAGTGTTATTCTGTGATTACGAGAAAGAGTCACAGGATAGTTATGAAACAAATTGTCTCGTACTATTGTTACTACAGTGTCTGCTGTGACTCTATATTGGTTGCCGGGAGGATGATGCATGAAATCACCGTTGAAGCTTCATCAAACCATATACACGACCTTGTTTGCTGTCATAATTTTCTGCACGGTTCCGCTTTATTCTGGTTCTATTACCGGGACGGTTGAGCTATCCCGTCGACCGGCGACGAAAGTCCAGGCTGATTATGGAGACCGAACGTCGATGACCGGGAAGGAGATGGCATCCATTCCTACAGTCGTATATATCCAGGGGACGATACCGGGAGTCCCGGCAGAAGAGAAGAGACACGACCAATCCATTGTCCAGAAGAATACGCAGTTTGCGCCCTCTCTCCTTGTTGTCCCACGAGGTTCATCCGTTTCCTTTCCGAACGCGGATGATGAATACCATAACGTATTTTCCTATTCAAAGACCCGGCGGTTTGATCTCGGACGATATCCAAAGGGAGAATCAAAATCTGTTTCCTTCGATAAACCGGGAGTGGTGAAAATTTACTGCGAAATTCATCCATGGATGCGTGCGGCGGTCATCGTTGTTGATAATCCGTACCACACCATGGTGGATGAACAGGGAAAATTTACCATTGAGAACGTACCGCCCGGAATCTATGATGTCGTGATCTGGAATATGGATGAGGGTGCGAGGATCGTGAAAGCTGATGTTCCTGCCGATGGAGAAGTGATGTTGAGTGAGAACTGGGAGGGTGAGGACGAACCGACTGTGGAAATTTCCACCCTCCATGTTCGCATGGCGGAACATCATTCGGACAAGAAACAGACCTGTAAGTCCGGATGCTGATGGAATGAAACTCCCGTTTCTTTCCTTTCGACTGAAATTATTCTTTGTATTAGCGATAATCATAACGTTCCTTGTCGGATTTCTTTATCTCTCTCTTCGATTCGAAACGCATCGACAGATCGATCGTTCCGTATCCGCAGCCGCCACACAGGCCCAGAAGGCATTCCACGATGTGGAAACCCTCTGGCAGGATCAGCTTCGAAAGGTCAGTCTGCGGTTTACGGAATCGAGCCGGATTCCGGGAGCCTTTGAAGCGGCTCTGGATGAAGAAGATCCTGAAGTGCTGCTGGATGCGGCACGGTATGAACTTCGTCTTGCCGGGCTGAATGACGTACTGGCTGTTTTTGCATTCCCGGATGGCAAACCCTTTACCGCCATGGTAAGAGGTGAACCGGTGTCCTGGAGTGATGTTTTAACCCCCGGGGAGACAGTGAATGGAGAAGATCTCGAAGTCTCCATTCGCTACATCGTCTACGCCGGTGAACTTTATGCAGTCAGCATTGTCCCATTGAACTTCTTCGGCAGAATGCTGGGTGAAGTCATGCTGGGGTTTCCCGTAGACCGGGAAGTCAGCCTGCAGCTGGGTGAAGTTCTGAACGCTCAGGTGGCTTTCGTGGTAAACGGAACCAGCGTTGTGGCCACGGTTCCTAATTCCGACACCTTTCTTCTCAGTGCGATGGTTGCGGCAAGCAAGGGAGATCAGAGGGTAATCCAGATCCTTGAGGGGGGAAGTCTTGCGGTCATTTCCGACCCTCTCCCAACACCTTCCGGTGAACGGGCAGCACGCGTATGTGCCCTGGATTTGAAAGAGACTCTGGCACCCTTCCGCAAAATTCAGCAGGCTCTATGGATCATGGGATTGGCGGCCATGATCATGGCATTAATCGTTGCCACACTGCTTTCCAGGAGTTTGACTTCCCCCATTCGAAATCTCGTTCAGGCGACAGACCGTGTTGCCCTGGGTGATCTTGATTTTGAAGTGACCGTTACTTCCAGGGATGAGCTGGGTCTCCTCGCCCGGGCTTTCAACTCTATGGTGCGCGGACTCTCGTTAAAGGAGCGTTATCGCTCTCTGCTGGACAAAGTGGTCTCGGCAGAGGTGGCGGAAGAAATGTTAAAAGGAGAGGTTTTCCTGGGCGGGGAGACCAGGGAAATTACAACACTTTTTGCCGATATTCGTGGTTTTACCTCGTTGACCGAGGGGATGGAGCCTCAGGAGGTGATTGCCATGCTCAATGAAGTCATGGATCGGGAATCTGCATCGGTAGAGCAGGAAGGCGGAGTCGTCGATAAGTATGTGGGAGACGCATTGATGGCGGTCTTCGGTGCCCCCGTCGCCCATGAGGATGATCCGCTGCGGGCCGTAAAGGCGGCACTCTCGATGCAGAATGCCCTTTCGGAGCTCAACGAAAGCCGGTTGCAACGTGACCTGCCTTCCATCCATGTTGGGATCGGTGTCAATACCGGAGAGGCAGTTGCGGGAAATATGGGATCCCATCGACGTCTGAATTACACCGTGCTGGGAGAGTCCGTCAATCTGGCTTCCCGTCTTTGCTCTGCCGCTGGGCCCGGTGAGATTCTTGTTTCAGAATCAACCTATCGAAGAATCAGGAAGGATATTGATGCGGTAGAACGTGAGGCCATCAAAGTAAAGGGATTTACACGTCCCGTTCCGGTATATTCTGTGCTCAAATCCAGCCCGTCTTCCCGGGCCTCTTTCAACCCCACCATTCTTTCTGGAATGATACTTGCCCTGGTTTTCCTGTTTTCTTCCGTTCAG
Organism: Thermoanaerobaculia bacterium; assembly: GCA_035593605.1. Lineage (NCBI taxonomy): Bacteria > Pseudomonadati > Acidobacteriota > Thermoanaerobaculia > Thermoanaerobaculia bacterium. Next base: position 143,505 of record DAOSWS010000005.1, read on the forward strand.
GGGATCATGGCCCAGAATAACCCCGGAATCGTGTACACATCATCGTCGGGTAATTTTCAGCTGGATCTTAAAGGCAGACTCTCTCTGGAGGGATATCTTCCTGATGACTCTCCAGCATGGCTCGTAGAAGATACCGAGGATGCCTTTGTAAGCGGTCGCATCAGCCTCTACCTGTCGGCAGACTGGAAGGGGTGGCTTCGTTTCCAGACCGAACTTCGGGGAGATCGAAGCGAATACCCTTCAAGTGAGCATATTTCCGGCCGCTTTCAGCAGGCCTATTTCCGCCTTAGCCATCCCGCTGGAAGGGGATTCTATTTCCAGGCAGGCAAATTTGTCTCTCCCTTTGGTGCCTACCCGAGACGACATGATTCCGTCGCGGACCCATTGATTCGCCCCCCCGTCATGTACGATTACCGGACCATGATCTGTCCGGGTTTCGCTCCTCCCGATAACAATAAATTCATTGACTGGAAGGATCGTCCCGAACATTTCCGACCGATGGGAGCTCCCATCATATGGGCCGCGCCTTACCAGATAGGCGCCCTGGTCGGGTTTCAGACAAAACGGATCGATCTCAAGCTTGGAATCATGAATGGAGCGCCTTCAGCGGAACCGAAAGAGTGGAACCGTATACCCTGGGAATCCTACAGTCCCTCCTATGTGGTTGATATCCTCTACACAGTAAGTTCACCGCTGAAAGTGGGATTTTCCTACAGCCGTGGTCCCTATTCCACGCCGGCGATTGAGTCTACTCTTCCGTATGATGCGACGATTGATGATTATATCCAGGAAATTTATGGACTGAATGCGGCGTATGCAGCGGGTTGGACCGAGGTTCGAGCAGAAATCTTCTGGGACCGGTGGGAAGTTCCAAACGTTACCACTGACCCGAAGGACCTCTCCTGGATGGCGGAAGTCAAGCAGAAATTCATGGCCGGATTCTTCGGTGCCGTTCGCTTTGGGAAAATACACTTCAACGACCTGAAACGGTCCAACGGTACTCCGGATCCGTGGGATTATGATTTTGAACGGCTTCAGGTCGGTCTGGGATACAACCTGACTCGAACCCTCCTTCTGAAGACCGAGTATATGTGGAACCGGACCGATGGCCCATACGATCCCAACGACAATCTGGCATCCGTACAGTTATCCTGGCTTTTCTGATTCCTTACCATCCTTACCAGCTTTCTAATTTCTGAACGACTGTAGGAGACCTTAAATCAATAAAGCGGACACATGATTGTCTGAAAATATGATTTGGAAGTGATTGAAATCACCTCTTTGTGCCGCTCTCTGTGCCATAATATATCTATGGCAGGACAGGCAGGTATCTGTCTGTCATAAGGAGGCAATTATGAGGCGAAGGCTATGGCTGAGTGTCTTATTGGCACTTGTCTGGGCATGTACTCTCTTTGCCAATCATCAACTGACCTTCGAGGAACGGGTTGAGGCTCAAAGAGCCATCGAACGGGTCTACTACAACCACCGGATCTGGCCTGAGGAAAATCCTGGACCGAAACCGCCCTTTGAATCCATGGTTTCAGACGATGACATCATTCATAAGGTCGAGACCTACCTGACTAAATCTTCTGCATTGCAACAATACTGGAGTCAATCCATTACGGTAGAACAGCTTCAGGGAGAACTCGAAAGAATGGGAAGGGAAACAATGGATCCGGAGGTATTAAAAGAGATCTTTTCAGCTCTCGGATACCACCCCGGCCTTATCGCGGAGTGTCTGGCCAGACCATGGTTGGTCGACCGTCTCCTCAGGCGTAAGTATGCCTATGACAACAGGTTCCAGGGGGAATTGCGGCGAAAAGTCCTTTCTATTCAGGACCAGATTTCATCCGATACCTTTGAGACATGGCCTGATGGTACATTTCACGAATTCCATTTCAAAAAAGACAAGGGAAACCATGTACCCTCGAACTTCAAAGATGCTCAGATGATAAGCAGTGCTGAGTTTGATGACCTTTCTAAACCATTTCCCGAACATGCAGGCGAAATCCGATTGGATGAGACTGCGGAGGCATTCATTCTAAGGCTGACCCTTCAGAAAGAGAATGACGAGATCCATGGTGCGATTCGAGTTTTCTACAAAATTCCATTTGACACGTGGTTTGAGGAAAAGGTCAGGCCATGTATAAATGTTGATAACAACCTGTCGACAGATACAGCTTCCTATACTCTGCCGGCAATAAGGGAGTTCAGTGGAGAATTCAGGCCTGACAGCTGGCTTACTGAGGAAAGTACGCCAAACAATCGCTCCCAGCACACGGCGGTCTGGACAGGAACTGAAATGATTATCTGGGGAGGGTACACAATCCTGAACGGGAAAAACTATCCACTTAATACCGGAGCGCGGTATAACCCATCTGTCGGACTTTCTGGATCATGGATCCCTATGTCGACATACAATGCGCCGACCTCACGGCTTCGTCATACGGCGGTCTGGACCGGAAATGAAATGATCATCTGGGGCGGGCTGGATCGGGACAACCGGACGAATTCAGGGGGTCGATACGACCCCGTGACCGACACCTGGACTGAAACGGAAATATCCGGAGCACCGGACCCCAGGTATGGACACACGGCGATCTGGATCGGATCAGAGATGGTTGTATGGGGTGGTGAAGTCTGTACCGATTATCCCGGGTGCAGCACTACAGAAAAGACAAATACCGGTGGACGATATAATCCAGCAACCGATACCTGGACAGCGACTTCCACGATTGCGAATGTACCATCCGGAAGAGATGGCCACACGGCAATCTATGGGAACAACCTGATGATTGTCTGGGGCGGATTCGATGGATCGAATTATCTGAATACGGGAGGAATGTACAATCCTGGTAATGACAGCTGGACCCCAACTCCTCTTTCAGGTGTACCTACAGCCAGAGCGAACCATACGGCTGTATGGAGCGGGCAGTATATGTATGTCTGGGGTGGTTATGGCTGTTACGACAGTGGCTGTACAATCCTTAGTTATTTGAATACGGGTGGTGGGTTACGCAAACAGGCTGTGAATTATGTCTGGAGTACGATGACCACCACGAATGCACCTTGGGCGCGTGCTGATCATACCGCCGTTTGGGCAAGTTCCTATGGAAAAATGATCATCTGGGGTGGGTATGGTGGAGGCTGGAGCCGACTCGGGGGAATGTATTCTCCCGACACGTGGGTTACAACCAGCCTGACCGATGCACCAGGCGCGCGTGAAGGTCATACGGCTGTCTGGACAGGATCCTACATGTTTCTCTGGGGAGGAGAATGTCTGGAGAATGGTTGTTATGAAGAATTGGTATACGGTGACGGGTTTATCTTTAACCCACAGTATGATCCCGGCCTCTGGGATTCTATGACCGAACTGGGGGACGAAGTGAAGGAGAACCGTTCCAGACATTCGTCCATTTGGACAGGTTCAGAGATGATTGTGTGGGGGGGACTCGTTCCCTGGTCTAGCTTGCCTGTGAATACCGGGTACCTCTACCAGCCTTCGTTAGGGTTGCGTCAGAACCTCTCCACATTGGGAGCACCTGACGCACGAACGAGCCCTTCGGCTGTCTGGACCGGGGAAGAGATGATCATATTCGGGGGAAGATATGCTGAATCATCCCTGGGAAGCGGGAATTCGTATGACCCTGGTTCGGACACCTGGACCGCAATCCCGGATTCTCCGGCACGGGGGTATCACTCTGCGATCTGGACAGGGTCAGCGATGGTCGTCTGGGGAGGGTACGACGGTACCGGTACGGGGGAAATCACAAACAGCGGAGCCCGGTATTATCCGGGTACGAGTTCATGGACAACTATGACAACCAGCGGTGCTCCATCCGCCCGCGCCCATCACACAGGGGTCTGGACCGGTGAAAGTATGATCGTCTGGGGCGGGTGCGGATATCTGTCCCCGGGAATTGATGAGGATGAGTGTCCAGGACCGCAGCTGAATACAGGCGGAATCTACTCGTTCAATGAAGTGGACCCGAACGACCCCGGGTCCTGGACGGCAACGTCGGATACAGGATCTCCCTCTGAACGCTATCGTCACTCGGCTATCTGGACTGGAGATGAAATGATCATCTGGGGCGGAGCTCAATGCGCCGGGTCTGTGCCCTGTGATGATTCCTACAATTATTTAAACGATGGCTATAGGTATGATCCTTCTCCGATGAGTCCCTCCGCCTGGACTCCTATTACCACACGGGCTCAACTGTCTTACCCGAGAGCCTTTCATTCTGCTACCTGGACCGGAAGTGAAATGATTATCTGGGGCGGGAGAGATGGCTCCGGGTACCTGAATTCCGGTGAATACTACGATCCGGACGCCGATACCTGGCGAAATACAAGTTTTTTTAATTCACCTTCAGCACGGTATCACCATACTGCCCTCTGGACGGGGGGAGAAATGATCATTGCAGGTGGAACACCGGACGGTGATCTCGGCTTCTATTTTCCCAACTCAGCCCCCACCTCCGCGCCGGAGATACTGAACGAGGTGGACGGTGAACCCGATACGATCAAGATTGGAGATGGGGATCCTCTGGAATTGACCCATCTTCTGAACGGATTTTCTCCCACTACATGGATGGATGACGTGGAGGGTGGGCAGAAATGGACCTGTAGCCCGGATCCTGCCTGTCCTGACGGTCAGTGGCACATTGTTACGAACGAAAATTGTACAACTCAGTCAGATTTTACATCTCCCTACCATGCCTGGCGTTTCGGATCGAGTTTTATTCCTGGAGAATTTTGTACGGCCGGAGATTCCATTGGAGGACCGGGTATTTATACCCTTATCTCTGCTTTCCCATTTGCGGTTGACCCCAATTCGCTGATCGAGTTTCGTTACTACCTCCGTGCGGACAACTTCCACTCGGACTCTGCACGAGTGGAGGCCTGTACCTGTACTTCAAGCATTGATTGCTCAAATTGCAGCGGGGGAGGGATTTGGATTACGCTGGCTATGGACACAAGCCATTTTTCAAGCTGGATGGATCCCGCACCGGTTCAGCTTGAAGATTTCTGTGTGGATTGGAAGGCGGCTCAGATAACCATGCCAGACTATCTTCCCGTAGGCTCCCATGTTCTGGTTCGATTCTCCTATGAACGAAAAGGATTCTCCGACGCATCTCTCGGTTGGCTCCTGGACGATGTGGGCATCGGTGTGCCCGGTGCGGATGGGAGCAATCCCTGCTCGGCCCAGGTCGACAGTCAGGGAAATGATCCCCAGGATTGCATTCCATACCACGATATGTGGGACAAAGCGACTTTTAGCTGGGACCTGGACGGTGATGACCTTCCCGACAACCCCGATGAAAATTCTCCGACTTGGTCTATTCCTGAGGAGGACCTGGACAACTACGGCTTGAATGTTCCCGGTGACCACGATTTGGCTCTCCGGGTAACGGATCTGCTGGGGATAGACGATGAAAACACGATCACGCTTCACGTTAAGGATGGAATTCCGCCTATCGTCGATGTAAAGGTGCCGAATGGCGGGGAGTCATGGGACTATTCGACAGATAATGAGAATCGGACGGATCATTTTATCGTCTGGGAGTCTTCTGATAATTTCCTGGTTCAACAGACGGCTCTATATTACTCCACCGATTCCGGTGGTACCTGGACCTGTATTGCTGATTCTATGTATAAGAATTACTCTGACAAAATTAGCCCGACTCCAATTCCGGATAATGACAGCAATGGTGTTGAGATTGAACTTATGATAGGTGATAGTATTTCCATTTCCGATATTAATGTCAGAGTGATGATTTCCCACCCAAGGGTCAGTGATCTGTCTATCGCTCTATACAGTCCTATGGGAACAAGAGTCGGACTCGCCGATCAATCCGGTGTGAGTGGGTCGGGATACAACATGACACTCTTTGATGACGAAGCCCTTATTGTTCTTGACGAAGGCAGTTCACCTTATACCGGTTTATTCAGGCCGGAAGAAAATCTTAGCGATTTCGATGGGGAAAATTCGGTTGGTACCTGGACCCTGAAAATTGTTGACTGGGTTGCAGGTGAGGTGGGATTTATTGAGAACTGGTGGGTCAATTTTTCCGACTGCAACAATATGAACCTGGCCGGATCCGATACTCTGGAGGCTGACTCGCAGAACTTCTGGTGGACGATGCCGACCCTGCAGGAGGCAGGAACAACCCTGCCGCCGCAAATCTTTCCCTCAGCTACGTCGCAGATCAAGGTGGTTGTGAATGACCTTTCAGATAATGAAACCAGTGATACATCCAGTTCCAACTTCTACATCATCCAGCCGACGACGACGGCGATCCGTACGCTGATTGTCTGGGACTCGG